>NZ_JMQR01000110.1:0-10006 GCF_000698025.1 Brevundimonas sp. EAKA
CCTCCACCACCCTTCGGGCGGTCCCCCTCCCCCAGAGGGGGAGGATTTTTGAGGAGAGGATCCCATGATCGACCCCGCTGCCATCGATTTCGAAAAAGGGAACGGCCTGGTTCCCGTCGTGGTGCAGGACGCCGCCACGCTTCAGGTCCTGACCCTGGCCTATATGGACCGCGCCGCCCTGGACGAGACCCTCCAGTCCGGCGAGGCCACCTTCTTCTCGCGTTCGCGCGGCGGACGCTGGCGCAAGGGCGAGACCTCGGGCGACCGGCTGCACGTCGTCGGCGTCACGGCCGACTGCGACAGCGACGCCCTGGTCCTGTCGGTCAACCCGGTCGGCGACGCCTGCCACCTGCACCGCACCAGCTGTTTCGGCGCGGCCGACGCGCCGGGTCTGGGCCGCATCGCCCGGCTGGAACAGACCATCGCCGAACGCGCCGCCGCAGATCCGTCCGAAAGCTGGACCGCAAAACTGATGGCCCAGGGCGTCAAACGTATCGCCCAGAAGGTCGGCGAGGAGGGCGTGGAGACCGCCTTGGCCGGCGTCGCCGGCCCGGACGAGGAACTCGCCAGCGAGGCTGCGGATTTGATCTATCACCTCTTGGTGCTTCTCCACGCCCGTAACATGGTGTTTCAGGACGTGCTGGACGTGTTGGCCTCGCGTGCGGAAGCGGGCAAAGCCCCCGGCTAAGGCCCACCAAGACGAGGCCGAACCCTAAGGACGTGCATTCCCGCCCCGGGGATGATCGAGGAAATTGCGATGGCGGCTCTCATTCTGTTCGGCGGCGGCGGCGATCTGGCGATGCGCATGTTGCTGCCTTCGCTCTATTTCCTGGAGCATGACGGCCTCCTGCCCGAGGATCTGAAGATCATCGGCGCGGCCCGCTCCGAGGAGACCCCCGACGAATATGTGGCCAAGGTCCATGACGCCGTGAAGGCCAAGGCCGAGGCGGACAGGGCCTGGGACGACCACTCCTGGGCCAAGATGAAGGCCCGGCTCGACTATCTGGCCGTGGACGCCACCGATCCCGCCAGTCTGAAGGGCCTGAAGGACCGCGTCGGCGACGGCGAGGTCACCTCCTTCCTGGCCGTCTCGCCCTCGCTGTACGGCCGCATCGTCACCGCGATGAAGACGGCGGGCCTGGCCGAACGCAACTGCCGCATCGTGCTGGAGAAGCCGGTCGGCCGCGACCTCAAGTCCTTCCGCGAGATCGACGACGCCGTGTCCCACGCCTTCAGCGAGGACCAGGTGTTCCGCATCGACCACTATCTGGGCAAGGAGACGGTCCAGAACCTGACGGCGCTACGCTTCGGCAACACCATCTTCGAGCCGCTGTGGAACAATCTGACGATCGACCACGTCCAGATCACAATCGGCGAGACGGTGGGCGTCGGCGACCGCTGGCCCTATTACGACGAGTACGGAGCATTGCGCGACATGCTCCAGAACCACATGCTCCAGCTGCTGTGCCTGGTGGCCATGGAGCCGCCGTCGGACCTGGATCCGGAATCGCTGCGCAACGAAAAGGTCAAGGTGCTGCGGTCCTTGCGGCCCATCACCCCCGAAGAAGCCGAACGCGTCAGCGTGCGCGGCCAGTATGTGGCGGGCGTGTCCGAGGGCAAGCCGGTCAAGGGCTATGACGAGGAGCGCGGCGCGGATTCCGACACCGAGACCTTCGTCGCCATCCGCGCCGACATCGACAACTGGCGCTGGGCCGGCGTGCCCTTCTTCATGCGGACCGGCAAGCGTCTGCCGGAGAAGCGCACCGAGATCGTCATCCAGTTCAAGCCCGTTCCCCACTCGATCTTCGACAATGAAGAAGGCGAGGCGCCGGCCAACCGCATGATCATCGAGCTGCAGCCCGAGGAAGACATCTCGCTGACGGTGATGAACAAGCGCCCCGGCCTGGACAAGCGGATGCAGCTTCAGCCCATCACCATGAGCCTGTCGTGGGGGGTGGACGGCAAGTCGGCCGCCCCGCCGCGCCGCCGCATCGCCTATGAACGTCTGCTGCTCGACGCCATGGCCGGCGACTCCACCCTGTTCGTCCGTCGCGACGAAGCCGAACAGGCCTGGAAATGGGTGGACGAGGTCGCCGAGGCCTGGGCCGAGTCCGGCCAGAAGCCCGACGAATATGTCGCCGGCACCTGGGGCCCCGACAGCGCCGACATGCTGATGATGCGCACCGGCCGCGACTGGAACACCACCGATGTCTGAGGCGCCCGTGATCGAAACCTTCCCCACCGTCGACGCCTGGGCCGAGGCCATCGCCGCCCGCCTGTCCGAGACCCTGGGCGCCGCCGTCCGCGACAAGGGCTCCGCCGTCTTCGCCGGCCCCGGCGGCACGACCCCCGCCCCCGTCTATCGCCGCCTCGCCGCGACCGATCTGGACTGGGCCAGGATCGCCGTCACCCTGGTGGACGAACGCTACGTCCCTGAGACCTCGCCTGAGTCCAACGCCCGGCTGATCCGCGACGTCCTGCTGCAGGACAAGGCCGCCGCCGGCCGGTTCATCCCCCTCTATACGCCCGAGGTCACGGTCGACCGCGCCGCCATCGTCGCGGCCCACGCCCTGGCCGATGCGGGCGGGCGTTTCGACGCGGTCCTTCTCGGCATGGGGGAGGATGGCCATATCTGCTCCATGTTCCCCAACAGCCCCACTCTGAAAACGCTTCTGACCCCGACGCTGAAGCCGACCGTCCTGGGCGTGCCCCACGGCCGCGACGGCGCGGCGCCGACCATCGAGCGCCTGTCGATCAACCTGCCCTATCTGATGTCCGCCGGCCGGGTGATCCTGGGCCTGAAGGGCGACGCCAAGCGCCGCGTCTTCGAGCAGGAGGCCCAGGGCGATCCCAGGATCCAGCCCATCGCCGCCCTGATCGCCGCCGGCGTTCCCCTTGAAGTTCTGTACACGGAAGCCAGCTGACATGACCCTGCACCCCACGGTGGCCGCGGTCACCGCCCGGATCGTCGAGAAAAGCCGCGCGACCCGCGCCGACTACATCCGTCGCATGGACGCCGCCCGCGACAGCGGGACCGGCCGCGCCAAACTGTCCTGCGCCAACTGGGCCCACGCCTTCGCCGGCCAGACCATCGCCGACAAGCTGACGGCCATGGACGGGTCCAAGCCCAACCTGGGCATCGTCACCGCCTATAACGACATGCTGTCGGCCCACCAGCCGTTCGAACGCTTCCCCGGCGTAGTCCGCGAAGCGGTGCGTCAGGTCGGCGCGACGGCCCAGGTCGCCGGCGGCACCCCCGCCATGTGCGACGGCGTCACTCAAGGGCGCCCCGGCATGGAGCTGTCGCTGTTCAGCCGAGACGTCATCGCCATGTCCACGGGCGTGGCCCTGACGCATGACGCCTTCGACGCCGCCCTGATGCTGGGCGTCTGCGACAAGATCGTGCCCGGCCTGTTCATGGGGGCCCTGGCCTTCGGCCACCTGCCGGTCGTCTTCGCCCCCGCCGGTCCGATGCCCTCGGGCATTCCGAACGCTGAAAAGGCCCGCGTCCGCGCCGAGTACGCCCAGAACAAGGTCGATCGCCAGACCCTGCTGGAAAGCGAGATCGGCTCCTATCACTCGCCCGGCACCTGCACCTTCTACGGCACGGCCAACTCCAACCAGATGATGATGGAGCTGGCGGGGCTGCACATGCCCTCGACCGCCTTCGTCCATCCGGACACCGGCCTGCGCGACGCCCTGACCGCCGCCGCCGCCCAGCGCGCCGTCGAACTGGCCCGCAGCGGCGAGAGCCGCATGGCCGACGTCATCGACGAGAAGTCCATCGTCAACGCCATCGTCGCCCTTCTGGCCACCGGCGGCTCGACCAACCACGCCATCCACCTGGTCGCCATGGCCCGGGCGGCGGGCGTGCTGATCGACTGGACCGACATGGACGAGCTGTCGTCCGTCACCCCCCTGCTGGCGCGGGTCTATCCCAACGGCTCGGCCGATGTGAACGCCTTCCAGGCCGCCGGCGGCGTCGCCTTCGTCGCCCGCGAACTGGCCCAGGCCGGCCATATCCACTCGGACGTGACCACCATCATGGGCAAGGGAATCGAGCCCTATTTCCAGGAGCCGTCGATGGTGGACGGCCAGCTGGTCTGGCGCGAGGGGGTCAAGGAAAGCCTCGATCTCGACATCCTGCGCCCCGCCTCCAACCCCTTCGACAAGGAGGGCGGTCTGCGCCTGGTCAAGGGCGACCTGGGCCGGGCCGTCATCAAGGTCTCGGCGGTCAAGCCCGAGAACCGCATCGTCGAGGCCCCCGCCGCCGTCTTCGAAACCCAGGAGGACGCGCTCCAGGCCTTCAAGGACGGCAAGCTGTTCCGCGACGTGGTCGTAGTCCTGCGCTTCCAGGGCCCCAAGGCCAACGGCATGCCCGAACTGCACAGCCTGTCGCCGGCCCTGTCCGTCATCCAGGACAAGGGGTTCAAGGTCGCCTTCGTCACCGACGGCCGCATGTCGGGCGCCAGCGGCAAGACCCCCGCCGCCATCCACGTCAGCCCTGAGGCCCTCGCCGGCGGCCCCCTGGCCCATGTGAAGGACGGGGATGTCATCCGTCTGGACGCCGAGGCCGGGGTTCTGACCACGGTGGGCGTCGGCGATCTGTCGGCCCGTCCCGCCGCCGCCCGCGCCGCCGCCAACGCGGCGGGCACGGCCTGGGGCTATGGCCGCGAGTTGTTCGCGGCCTTCCGCCACGTCGTCACCACGGCAGAAGAAGGCGCCACCGTCTGCTTCGCCTTCCCCAGCGGCGCCCAATCGCATACGGACACGCCGCCCGATCCCAACTTCGTCGACCGGACCGTGGACGCCTGATCCACCGAACCGACCGCAGGAAACGACCCCATGAATGACAAGACCCTCCTCGTCGGCGACGTCGGCGGCACCAACGCCCGTTTCGCCCTGGCCCGGATGGTGGACGGCAAGCCCGTGCTGGACCACCATGAGAGCTTCCCGGCCGAGCGCTATCCCACCTTCCTGAAGGGCGTCGCCGCCTTCATCGACGGCTGCGAGATCAAGCCGACCGGCGGCGTCATCGCCGTGGCCGGCCCCGTCACCGACGGCGCCATCGACCTGACCAACTCGCCCTGGCAGGTGTCCGAGAGCGAGCTTCAGACCCTGGGCCTGAAGCCGGTCAAGCTGATCAACGACTTCGAAGCCCTGGCCTGGGGCGCCCCCGTGGTGCCCGAGGACCAGTTGGAAAGCCTGGGCGGTCCCGTCGACGGCGACCCCCACTGCACCGTCGCGGTGCTCGGCCCCGGCACCGGCTTCGGCGTCTCCGCCCTGGTGCGCGACGCCCACGGCAAGGAGATGGCCATGCCGTCGGAAGGCGGCCACGCCTGTTTCCCCCCCGGCGATCCGGTCGAGGACGAGATCCTGCGCATCCTGCGCCGCCGCTATGACCGCGTCTCCATCGAACGCCTGATCTGCGGCCCCGGCCTGCTGAACATGCACCGCGCCCTGGCCGAGATCGACGGCCGCGAGACCCATATCGAGGATCCGGCCCAGATCACCGAGACGGCGATGAAGGACCCCAACAGCCCCTGCGGCGCCACCCTGGCCCGTTTCTGCGCCATCCTGGGCGCGGTCGCCGGCGACATCGCCCTGACCACCGGCGCGCGCGGCGGCGTCTATATCGCCGGCGGCATCGTCCCGCGCATCCTGCCCTTCATCAAGGCCAGCCCCTTCCGCCAGCGGTTCGAGCGCAAGGGTCGGTTCAAGGACTATATGGCCGAGATTCCGACCAAGGTGATCATGCACAAACATGCGGCCCTGCTGGGCGCCGCCCGCGTCGCCTTCGCCGAAGCCGAGGGCTGAGGCCTCACGAAAATATCACGGCGGCGTGAACCCATCCGCCGCCGTGACGTTTCCCCCGCTCCAAAAACGGAAGGAAACGCCATGAAGAAGTTCGCCATCGCCGCCGCCTCGCTGTTCGTGCTCTCGGGCGTCGCCGCCTGCGGTGAAAGCGCCGCCGACCGGGCCGCCGAAAGCCGCGCCGACGCCGTCGAGGCCACGGGCGAAGCCCGCGCCGACCAGCTGGAAGCCCAGGCCGACGCCGCCCCGACCGACGCCCAGGAAGACGCCCTGAACCGTCAGGCCGACCAGGTCGAGGAAAACGCCGACCGTCGCGCCGACCAGATCGAGCAACAGGGCGGCGACGCCGACCGCGGCATGACCACCCACAACACCCCGACCACCAACTAGGGTCGGCGCCTAGGCGATCCGTCGCCCCGTCCCCCGTCCGTCATCCTCGGGCTTGACCCGAGGACCGGGCGCGGGGCGGTCGGTGCTTCGCGTGTTCGCACCAGCGGCGGATCATCCGATCCTAGGGTCAAGCCCGAGGATGACGGGAGGGCGGCCACGGCACGAAGGCGCTGGTCCGCTTCACATAGTCCGCATACCCCGGCCGCGACCTGTTGATCGCCTTCTCCGTAATCCCGATCCCCGACCAGCGCGTCAGGGTGAAGGTCAGGAAGATCGGCCCCGCGATCGACCACAGGCCGACGCCCGTCTCCGCCGCGATCAGCCACAGCCCCCACCAGACGCAGGCGTCGCCGAAATAGTTCGGATGCCGCGTATAGCGCCACAGGCCGGTGTCCAGCACCTTGCCCTTGTTCGCCGGATCGCGCTTGAACGCGGCCAGCTGGGCGTCGCCGACGCTCTCGAACACGATCCCGACCACCGCCAGCACCGCCCCGACTCCGGCTATAACGCCCAAACCCGGCTGAGCCTCCACCTGACCCATCTGCACCGGCAACGACGTCAGCCAGGCCAGCACGGCCTGGGGCAGAAACACGAACAACAAGGCCGTCTTGGCGAACGACCAGCCCTTGTTGCGTTCCTGATCCTCCACGATCTGCACATACCGCCCATCCGCCCCGCTCGCCCGCCAGCGCCGGAACAGGTGCAGGCCCAGCCGCAGCGCCCAGACCGCGCACAGCCCCACCAGCAGCCCCTTGCGCGCCGGATCGCCGTCTGCGCGCGGCAGGGTCGCCACCGCCAGTAGCAACATCCCCAGCGGCCAGACCGCATCGATGAAGCTGACGTCCTTCAGCTTCAGCGCGACCAGCCACAGGCCGAGCATCACGGCTACGATCAGGGCCAGGTTCAGTCCCAGCAGGAGGAGGATGTCGGTCAGGGTCATGAGCCTGATACGGCGGCCGTCGGTCTATGGATGGCGCCTAGGCCGGCTCGACGACCGTCAGCTCAGGCCAACGCCCCCGCGCGTTCTCGATGGTCTTGGCCCAGCCCTTGGCCAGCGGCCGGTTCGGATTCGGCCGCACGACCATGGCGAACACATCCTCCAGCCCGAACGGCGCCGCCACGGTGATCGTGCCGTCCGCCTCCAGCCGCACCCCGACGGCGAAGGTCGGGGCCACGAACCGGCCCAGGGCTTCGTCGGTCGAGTGCAACGGCTCATAGGGTTCGCCGAACCGGTTCTGGAACCACAGGTGCACCCGCGCCTGATTGCGCACCTCGACCTGGCTGCGGAAGGGTTCGTCGAAGGCGGCGGCGACCTGTTGGATCACGACGTCCTCGGCCTCGTAGGACAGGTCCGAACCGTCGAAATAGGCCAGGTCATAGTCCTTGATCCCGTAACCGGCGGGCCGCCCCGTCTTCGCGTTCCACACCGCCTGATAGACGGCGCCCGACACCAGCCGCCAGTCGGGCAGGTCCAGCGCCCGGACCGTCCGCAGGACGTGCATCAGGCCGGGATCGGCACGGACGACAGCGATCAGTTCCTCGGTCAGGGCGTCGTTCATCCCCGCACCGGCCAGCCGTGATCCAGCGGCCCGTGTCCGCCGCCCAGACCGGGCGCCCGGCGGATCGCCTCGCCGACATAGGCCCAGGCTTCCGCCACCGCGACCTCCAGCGGCCGGCCCAGGGCCAGGCCCGCCGCGCAGGCGCTCGCCAGAGTGCAGCCGGTGCCGTGGGTATGGCGGGTGTCGATCCGTTCGGCCTCCAGCACCGTCTCCCCGTCGGTCGTCATCAACAGGTCGATCACCGTCGGCCCGTCCACATGACCGCCCTTCATCAGCACCGCCCGCGCCCCCATGGCCAGCAGGGCCTCGCCCGCCCGCCTCTGACCGTCGATGTCGCGCACCGCCAGCCCGGTCAGGGCCTCGGCCTCGGGCGCATTGGGGGTCAGCAGGGCCGCGCGCGGGATCATCAGGCTCCGGACCGCCTCCACCGCCGCATCGGGCAGCAGCGGATGGCCGCCCTTGGCCACCATGACCGGATCGACCACGGCGGGGGCGTCAGCCTCGTCCAGCAGGGCCGCCACCGTCTCAACCACCTCGACCGAACCCAGCATGCCGGTCTTGACCGCATCGGTCCCGATATCCTCCAGCACCGCCCGCGCCTGGGCCGCGATCAGTTCCAACGGCAGCGGATGGACGCCGTGAACCCCCAGGGTGTTCTGCACCGTGATCGCCGTGATCGCCGTGGCGGCGAACCCGCCCATCATCGTCACCGCCTTGATGTCGGCCTGAACGCCCGCGCCCCCGCCGCTGTCCGACCCCGCCAGGATCAGGACCCGGCCCATTTTTCTTTCGCTACCGCCGCCCGCGCGGCGGGCGTCTGCTTGAGCGGGGCTCATGCGTGCGCCCCCGAGAACAGCTTCAGCCCGACGATCCCCGACACGATCAGCAGGATGCACACCGCCCGCACCGCCGTCGCCGGCTCGCCATAGACGACGATCCCCACCAGGGCCGCGCCCACGGCGCCGATCCCGGTCCAGATCGCATAGGCCGTGCCGATCGGCAGCTTCTGCGTCGCCACCCACAGCAGGATCATGCTGGCGGCCAGCGCGACCAGCACGCCCAACGAGGTCAGCGGCCGTTGCAGGCTGACGTTCTTCAGGCCGGACGCCCACAGCACTTCCAGCAGACCGGCGACGACCAGCGTCACCCACGGATTGATCGACATGACCCAGGACATGCCGCCCAGATGGCCCAGCCGGTCCGCCGGGGCAAGCGTCGGCTTACCCGCCCAGCGGCCCCTTGAAGATGAAGAAGGCCCCCAGGCCGATGAAGCCGAACCCGACCAGATGGTTCACCGTCAGCTTCTCGCCCAGGTACAGCACCGAGAATCCGGCGAAGACCAGCAGGGTGATCACCTCCTGCATCGTCTTCAGCTCCGCCGCCGAATAGACCTGATGCCCGATCCGGTTGGCCGGCACCGCCAGCCAGTATTCGAAGAAGGCGATCCCCCAGCTGGCCATGACCAGCAGCCACAGCGGCTTGTGATCGAACTTCAGGTGTCCGTACCAGGCGAAGGTCATGAAGACGTTCGACAGGGCCAGCATGACGATGGGGGCGATATAGGGGCTCAGAGGCATGGGCTTTGATCAGGACGACGGTTCGCTTCGCCCCTACACCGGCCGCGACCTCGCGTCGCGGGTCTTCAGCCCGCCGCCGCCACCGCGGCCAGCAGCTTCAGCGCCTGGACCGTCTCGCGCACGTCATGGACCCGCACCATCCGCGCCCCGCGCCGCGCCCCCTCCAGCGCCAGGGCCAGCGAGCCGCCCAGCCGGTCGGTCGCCTCGACCGCCGTGGGATCGACCGCCTGGATCGTCCGCTTGCGGCTGGCCGCGTACAGCACCGGGAACCCCAGCGCGACCAGTTCGCCCAGCCGCGCCGTCAGCGCCATATTGTGCTCCAGCGTCTTGCCGAACCCGATGCCCGGATCCAGCCAGATATTCTCCCGCGCCACCCCCGCCGCCATCGCCGCCTCGGCCCGGTCGCGCAGATAGTCCCGCACCTCCGCCACGACGTCGCCATAGCGGGGGTCGGCCTGCATGGTCCGCGGCTCGCCCTTCATGTGCATCAGCACCACCGCGCAGCCCAGCTCGGCCGCGACCGCCAGACTGTCGGGCGCCTGGCTCAGGGCCGTCACATCGTTCCACATCGTCGCCCCGGCCGCCACGGCGGCGCGGGCCACGGCGGGCTTCATCGTATCGACGCTGATCGGGCCGCCCCAGCGCGCGCGAACCGCAGCGATAACC
>NZ_JMQR01000111.1:0-9901 GCF_000698025.1 Brevundimonas sp. EAKA
CTCCTGGGGCTGGAGGGGCGGCAGATAGAGACGGATTTCGGACCCGCGCCCGACCGTGGAGGCGATATGGACCCCGCCGCCCGACTGGCGTGCGAAGCCATAGACCTGGCTGAGCCCCAGTCCCGTGCCCTTGCCGACGGGCTTGGTCGTGAAGAAGGGTTCGAAGACGCGGGCGATGACCTCGGCCGGCATGCCGGATCCGTTGTCCGACACCGACACGCAGACATAGTCGCCCGGCGCCAGTTCGGCGACCTGACCGGGTTCGACCGAACAGGTCATCGTCTGGACGGTGATCCTCGCTCCCTCGCGGACCTGCGCGGCCGGGGGCGCGCCCATTGGGGCGCCGTCGCGCATAGGGCCGCCGGTGACGTCGCCCAGGGCGTCGCGGGCGTTGACGATCAGATTCAGCAGGGCGGCCTCGAACTGGGCCGGGTCCACGTTCGCGCGGACGCCCCCGCGCTTCAGCTTGACCTTGAAGTCGACTGCCTCGCCGACGGCGCGACGCAGCAGGGGCTCGCCCTCGCGGATCAGGCCGTTCAGGTCGATGGCTTGGGGGCGCAGGGCCTGGCGGCGCGAGAAGGCCAGCAACTGGTGGGTCAGGCTCTCGCCGCGCCGAGCGGCGGCCAGGGCGGCCTCGCCCAGCTTCTTCTTCTTGGCCGGGTCGTCCGAGCGCAGGATGATGTCCAGGGCCCCGATGACGACCGTCAGCAGATTGTTGAAGTCGTGGGCCACGCCTCCGGTCAGCCGGCCCACGGCCTCCATCCGCTGGGCATGCATCAGGTGGGCCTCGGCGGCGGCCTTTTCCGTCAGGGCCTCGGCCACCCGGTCCTCGAGCAGCTCATTGATGCGTTTCAGGTCGTCCTCGGCCCGTTTGGCGTCGGTGACGTCCAGGCTGGCGCCGACATAGCCCTGGAAGACGCCCGAGGCGTCGAAGCGCGGCACGCCCTCGGTGCGGATCCATCGCAGGCCCAGGGTGGGATGATTGACCCGGCTGAGCGCCTCGAACCGGTCCCGGGCCTGGAAGGCGCGGGCGAAGGCGGCGTCGAACACCGTTTCGTCGTCAGGATGGATCAGGCGCCGCCAGGCGTCGGCCAACTGCCGATTGGAGCGGATGCCGCAGAAGATGCGATAGCGCTTGTTGCCGAAGATGATCGACGGCGTGGCGTCCGTCATCCAGATCAGGGCCGGGGCGCTGTCGGCGACGGTGCGGAAGCGGACTTCCGATTCAGTCAGCCGCGCCTGGGCCTCGCGCATGTCGGTGACGTCGAAGGCGACGCCGACGAAACCGACCACCGCCTGTCCCGTCAGGCGGGGACGCGAAAAGGACTTGAGCCAGCGCCATTCGCCGTCATGGCGACGATAGCGGGCCTCCATGGAAAAGGGCTGGCCGGTCGCCTCGCCGTTGGCCGATTCCTGGACGATGCGGGCGACGTCGTCGGGATGGAGGGACGAACGCCAGTCTGCGGCCCGCGCCGATTCATAGTCGGCGCCGAAGAAGTCGACATAGGCCTGGTTGACGAAGGAGCGCTGGCGATCCTGATCCGTGACCCAGATCAGCACCGGCGCCGTATCGGCGATGGCCCGGAACCGTTCCTCGCTCTCGCGGGTCTGGGTCTCGGCGCGGGCGCGCTCGACCTCGGTCCAGGTGCGGGCGGCGACTTCCTCCAGAAGGCGCGCCTCGGCCTCGGTCCATCGACGGGGGCCAGAGGCGTGGGCGAACAGGAAGGCGCGCAGACGGCCTGCGCGGATCAGGGGCGCGCGGATCAGGGCCCGAGTGCCGATGGCGTCGAAGGCGCCCGCGACGTCGGCGGTGCGCGGATCCTCGTACACGTCGTCGATCCGGACGGTGCGGCCCTGGGCCAGGTCGGCGATCAGGCCCTCGCCAAAGGCGTCAAGGCTGATGCTGTCCCGAACGGCCCCGTCGTCGGCGGTCCACTGGCTGGTCACTGAGATGAGGCCGCTGTCGGGATCGATCTCGCCATAGCCGACGCGGTCGGCTGCGATCAGACGTCCGATCGACGCCTCGACCTCGCGCATGATGAGACCCGGGTCGGACAGGTCGCGCAGCCGGTCGCTGAGGGCCAGCAGGAAAGCCTGCTGCCGTTGCGCGCGGGCGGCGGTTTCGAGCGCCTCCCGGTTCTCGGTGGTGTCGAAGGAGATGCCGGCGTAGCCGAGAAAGACCCCGGCCTTGTCAAAGCGCGGCTCCACGGCGACGCGCATCCAGCGCCACGCCCCGTCGTGACGCCGGAACCGAGCCTCGAACCCATAGGGGCGAAGATCAGGCCGGGCGCCGGCCTGGGCGGCCTCGACCTGCGGCTGATCATCGGGATGGATGGTCTGTTTCCAGCCGTGGCCGCTCAGGGAGGCGGCCGTGCCGCCGTAGAAGTCGGTCAGGGCGATATTGGCGAACTCGACCGCCCCATCGACATCCGTCAGCCAGATGGGCGAGGGGGCCGTGTCCGCCAGAAGACGGAACCGGGTTTCGCTGTCGCGCAGGGCGGCCTCGGCGGCGCGGGCCTCGGTGACGTCGATGTTGACCCCGATCATGCCCATGAAGCGGCCGTCGGCGTTCAGGCGGGGCCGGGCCTCGCTGCGCAGGACGCGCCATTCGCCGTCGTGGCGACGGTGACGCCCCTCGACGACATAGGCGACATGGTCCCGATCAGCCTGACGGCAGACGGACAGCACATGGTCCCGGTCGTCGGGGTGAAGGAAGGCGTCGGCGTCGAAATCGCTGGGATCGTCCAGCCCGCCCCAGAACAGGCGCTGGTCGTTGTTCAGATGGATGATGCGGCCGGTCTCGTCGGTCATCCAGAGCATGACGGGGGCCAGTTCGCTGACGATCTGCAACCGTCCTTCGGTCTCGTCGATGCGCGCGTTGGACAGGGACAGCGCCGAGACGACCGCGTCCAGCTGCGCCAGCGCGCCGCGCAGGCAGGCGCCCAGCCAGGCGCAGAACAGGCCGACCACGATGAAGTTGAAGGTCGCCACGACGCTGAGACCGGGGGGCATCCCCGGCTTCGAGCCGCTGCTGACGATCACCAGGGACCAGCCCCCGATCAGGCATGCCGCCAGCGCCGTGGCGCCCGAAAGCCGGCCCCCCGCCAGGGCCGCCAGGATGACGCCCGGCAGAAGGATCATGAAGCCGGTGATTTCGCCGTAGAAGGCCGCTCCGGCTGCGCGCAGCAACAGGGCGGCGCCGGCCCCGATCAGTCCGATGAAAATCCGGGTCCAGACCGAACCCGGCTTGAGCCGCGCAAGCGCCAGCAGACCTCCGTCGGCGTCCCGAAGTCGCTTGAAGACCACGCCTGGGTCCATGCTTCGCCCGCTCCCGACGCGTCGTTCTAAAGTGACGCTTGTCCATGCAACGCTCGCTCGCGCTTCGCGTTCCTGACAGCCATATTCGACCGGACCCGTTCCGGCGTAAAGTTAATCAACCCATGGAGCGCAACATGACTGACACGATCGACACCGGCCTGTCCCAGACCGAGCGTGGCGACGTCGCCCAACAGCTGACACGCGTTCTCGCCGACGCCTACGCCGTCTATCTGAAGACCCACGGCTATCACTGGAACGTGCGGGGGCCGGAGTTCTTCGCCCTGCACAATCTGCTGGAGCAGCAGTATCGCGACCAGTGGGAGGCGCTGGACGACATCGCCGAACGCATCCGGGCGCTGGGCGAGTTCGCGCCTCAGGGCTATGGCACCTTCGCCAATCTGACCAGCATCCGCGACGGCGACCCGGAAAAGGACGCGCCCGAGATGCTGCGCGAGCTGATGCGCGACCACGAGACCCTGATCGCCACCATGCGGGCGGCTCTGGACGTGGCCGACGGCGATGGAGACGACGTGACCGTCGATCTGCTGACCCAGCGCCTGGGCTCGCACGAAAAGTTCGCCTGGATGCTGCGCTCCACGCTCGGCGGCCGATAACATCGGTCTGCGGGCGCCCGAAAACGGCCCCGAAGTCCGCGCATAGGGCTGACGACGACGACGCTCCGGCTCCCGGAGCGTCGTCTCCTTCCTGGATTTGAATGACATTGGCCCACTGGAAGATGATCTGGACGGCGCTGAAGCGCTCGGCGGCGGCTCTGCCCGCGGCCGGCGCGGTGCTGGGCGTCGCCATGGCCGCCGGGTCCAGCGTGCGTCCCGACGCCGACCGCACGGCCGAGGCCGTGGCCCGGATCACCGGCGGGGACATGAGCGCTCAGGGGCTGGACGCCGTGAAAGGGCGACTGACGCCTTCGCAACTGGCCCTGGCGCAGCGTCATGACCCCAGCCTGCTGCAGCCGGCGGCCTATTCCACCGACGGGGCGATCCTGGCGACCGGCGCCCTGCGTCCCGCCCGGTCCTTCGTCTTCAAAGGCAGCGCCGAGGATCGGCGCCGCGCCCTGCGATGCCTGACCCAGGCCGTCTATTTCGAAGCGGCGCTGGAGCCGGGCGCCGGTCAGGCCGGCGTGGCCCAGGTGGTGCTGAACCGGGTGCGCGATCCCAACTACGCCAACACCATTTGCGGCGTCGTATTCGAGGGCGCCGAGCGGACCACGGGCTGTCAGTTCAGCTTCACCTGCGACGGATCCCTGTCCCAGGCGCCGGTCGCCTGGGCCTGGGAGCGGGCGCGCAAGGTGGCGGAGAAGGCGCTGAACGGCGCGGTCGCCCAGCAGGTCGGGACCGCCACCCATTACCACGCCGACTATGTGAACCCCTGGTGGTCGCCGTCGGTGGCCCGGGTCAACAAGATCGGCGTGCATGTCTTCTATCGCTGGAAGGGCCTGTACGGCGAAACCGCCGCCTTCCGCACCGTCTACAAGGGCCATGAGCCGGTGATCGACGAGGCGCGGTTCTCGCGGCCGCGGCCGGGCGTCCAGCCCGGTCAGGCGACCGGGGGCGCCGATCCGGACACTGTGGCGGCGCCGGGCGGGGATGCGCCGATCAAGACCGTCGAGATCAACGGCCAGCAACGCGTCGTCGGCGTGGTCAGTCTGGGCGGCCGTCGCCTGCCGACCCAGGAGGAAGTCGTCGCCATAAACGCCCGGCTGCGCACGCTGGAACAGCCCGCTGCAGCCGTCGCGGTCGCGCCCGAAGGCGTGGCGGACATGCCGGTCGAGGAAGTCGGCCGACCGGCGTCCTGAAACGAGCCGACCCGCGCTTTGCAACGCTTCGCGTGGGCAGAGCATTCACATGATCGGCCGGAACGACCGGCCCAGCGAGGACGCCTGCTTGACCCACGCCGATAAAGACAGTCCGCGGTGGGACGAGTCCAAGCGCCTGGCGATCCTTCGGGACTACGGGGTCCTGGACACCGACCGGGAGGCCGCCTTCGACGACATCGTCGCCCTGATCGCGCGGATCTGCGAGGCGCCCATCGCCGTGGTCAATCTGATCGATGCAGACCGCCAGTGGTTCAAGGCCGAGGCAGGTCTGGGCGTGCGAGAGACGCCTCTGGCCACCTCCTTCTGCGCCCATACGCTGTTGCAGGCGGACGGAATGGTGGTGCGCGACGCGTCCCTGGACCCGCGCTTCGCCGCCAATCCCCTGGTGACGGGCGAACCCCATTTGCGTTTCTACGCCGGGCGGCTGTTGAAGACGCAGGACGGCGTGCCGCTGGGCGCCCTGTGCGTGCTCGACACCAAGGCGCGTCCCGAGGGACTGACCGATCTGCAGCAGATGGCGCTGCAGACCCTGGCCGATCAGGTCATGTCCCAGCTGGAGCTGCGCCGCGTTCTGCGCCAGCGCGAGGAAAGCGAGGACACCACCCGCCGGGCGTTGCAGGCGTCGAACTATGTCGGCGCATGGGACTGGGACATCGTGGCGGACCGGGTCGTCGCCGACGAACGGTTCGCGGCCATGTACGGCGTCGATCCCGTCGTGGCCCGCGCGGGCGCGCCGATCGCCGACTTCACCCGATCCGTGGATCCCCAGGACGAAGCGCGGGTCCAGGCGGAGATTCAGGCCGCCATGTCGGGGGAAGGTCGTTTCCATAGCGAGTACCGGGTGCGCGACGCCCAGGGCCAGGCGCGCTGGATCGTGGCCCGCGGCCAGGTCTATTTCGATCCGACCGGCGCGCCCGTGCGGTTTTCGGGCGTCGTCGTGGATATCACCGACCGGAAACAGGCGGACGCCGAGTTGGAGGCCATCGCCGCGCGGCTCAGCGCCAGCGAGGCCCAGTTTCGGGTCCTGGCGGACGCCATGCCGCAGATGGTGTGGTCGACGCGACCGGACGGCTTCCACGATTACTACAATGCGCGCTGGTACGAGTTCACCGGCGTGCCCGCCGGATCGACCGACGGCGAGGGCTGGACCGACATGTTCCATCCCGAGGACCAGCCCAGAGCGATGGAGCGCTGGAGGCGATGCCTGGCGACCGGCGAACCCTATGAGATCGAATACCGGCTGAAACACCATTCCGGCGTCTATCGCTGGACCCTGGGGCGGGCGGCGGCCGTGCGGAACCCGGACGGCGAAATCAGCCGCTGGTTCGGCACCTGCACCGACATCGATGAGCTGAAGCGGCTGGAGCAGGGCCGCGAACTGATCAGCCAGGAGCTGAGCCACCGCATCAAGAACATCTTCGCCGTCATCACGGCCCTGGTGGCCCTGTCGGCGCGGCAGTACCCGGAGGCGCGGGCGTTCGCCGCCTCCTTGCGGACGCGAATCACGGCCCTGGCGCGCGCCCACGAGTTCGTGCGGCCGCACACCGAGACGTCGCAGCCGACGGTCGGCGCCAATACGCTGCACGCCTTCCTGTCCGACCTGTTCCAGGCCTATGCCGATGACGCAGGCGCGGCCCGGGTCCATCTCGCGGGCGACGACGCGGTTTTCGACGATCAGGCGGCGACGTCGGTGGCCCTGCTGTTCCATGAACTGGCGACCAACGCCGCCAAGTACGGGGCCCTGTCCCGGACCGGGGGGCGGGTGGATCTGGCGACGCGGCGGGAAGAGGACCGGTTCATCCTGACCTGGATCGAAACCGGCGGCCCCCCTGTTTCAGAGGCGCCGACACGAACGGGCTTCGGATCGTCCCTGGCATCGCTGTCCGTCGAAGGCCAGCTGGGCGGGCGGCTGGTTCGGGATTGGCGTCCCGAAGGCCTTCGAATCCTGGTGGATTTGCCGGCCACGGCGCTTTCCCGTCGCAGGGCGGCCGAAAAGGCGCATTAGATCGCCTTGGCCTGAAACCGATCCCTTCCATCTGCGTTGTGTTCGTTCCCGCACACAAGTTCAGTATCCATGACCGCGCGTATCCTCATCATCGAAGACGAAGCCCTGGTCGCCATGGAACTGCGCTTCGTCCTGGAGGATCTGGGTCATGAGGTCGTCGGCGTGGCCACGACGGCGAAGGGCGCGCGCGACATGGCGCGAGAGATCGATGTGGATCTGGCCCTCGTCGATATCCACCTCTCCGACGGACCCACCGGCATCAGTCTGGGTCGGGAACTGGGTCAGGACATGGGCGTGACCGTCCTGTTCATGACGGCCAATCCCGGCATGGTGCGCGACGGCGTGGCCGGCGCCATCGGCGTCCTGTCGAAGCCGACCGACGAGCGATGCGTCCAGAAGGCGATCGACTACGCCCTTCGCTGCAGACACGGCGAGCCGGTGGAATACGCGCCGCCGGGCCTGCAACTGTTCGCCTGACGTCCTCCCGGTCCCTGAGGTTTCAGGCGGCCGGGCGGCAGGCGTTCACCAGACCCCGATCTTTTCCGCTTCCTTGTGGCTGATCGGATTGTGAGCCTTGGCGTGGTCTTCCTCGGCCAGGAAACGGCTGACCTCCAGCGCGGCCATACAGCCCATGCCGGCGGCGGTGACAGCCTGGCGATAGATGTCGTCGGTCACATCGCCCGCAGCCCAGACGCCCTCGATGGCCGTCGCGGCCGTGCCCGGCTTGACCCGCAGATAGCCGCCCGAGTTGGTTTCGAGCTGGCCCTTGAACAGTTCCGACGACGGGGCGTGGCCGATGGCGATGAACACGCCGTCCGCCGGGATTTCCTGCGTCGAGCCGTCCTGGACGTTCTTCAGCCGCACGCCGGTGACGTTCTTGGCCATGCCGTCGACGACGCCGACGATCTCCTCGATCGCCGAGTTCCAGATCACCTCGACCTTTGGATTGGCGAACAGGCGGTCCTGCAGGATCTTCTCGGCGCGGAACTCCTCACGGCGGTGGACCACCGTGACCTTGGCGGCGAAATTGGTCAGGAACAGCGCCTCTTCCACGGCGGTGTTGCCGCCGCCGACGACCACGACTTCCTTGCCGCGGTAGAAGAAGCCGTCGCAGGTGGCGCAGGCCGAGACGCCGAAGCCCTGGTAGGCGGCCTCGGACTCCAGGCCCAGCCATTTGGCCTGGGCGCCGGTGGAGATGATGACCGTCTCGGCCAGGATCTCCTCGCCGCCGTCCAGCTTCAGCCGGAACGGGCGTTGCGACAGGTCGGCGGAGACGACGATGTCGTGGATGACTTCCGTGCCGACGTGCAGGGCCTGAGCCTGCATCTGCTCCATCAGCCAGGGGCCCTGGATGGTCTCGGCGAAGCCGGGATAGTTCTCGACATCGGTGGTGATGGTCAGCTGGCCGCCGGGCTGGATGCCGGCGATGACGACGGGGTTCAGCGAGGCGCGGGCGGCGTAGATGGCGGCGGTCCAGCCGGCGGGGCCGGAACCGATGATGGCGACGCGGACGGTACGAGCTTGGGTCATGACGCCTATTTAGGCGCTGATTCCCGTTTGCGCGATGCTAGTCTCGCCTCGGGTGCAAAGGGAGGCGGGGATGAGCGACAACAAGGCGGCTGTCTTTCCGGTCGGCATAGGCGTGGGGATAGCGATCGGGGTCGCACTGGGCCTGGCCCTGGACAATCTGGCTCTCGGGATCGGGGTCGGGGTCGCTATCGGGGCCGGGGTGGGGGTGGTCTTCAGCGCAAAACCCAAGTCGAAGACGGGCGAGGGTTCGGACGGCGGCGGGCCAGTGATTTTCGACGGAGGGGACACGCATCATCACGGCCATGACGGGGGAGGCGACGGCGGCGGAGACGGCGGAGGCGGGGGCGACTGACCAGCCCATATCCCGCTCATCCCGCTCATCCCGGCGAAAGCCGGGACCCAGTTCTTTCGCTCGGCGATGCGCTGGATCGAAAGCGGTGAGTCCCGGCCCTAATCTGAACGCCCAAAGCCCTGGGTCCCGGCTTTCGCCGGGATGAGCGGAACGTAGTTGGGCTTAGCGTGTCCCCATCGCTTCCAGCACAGCCCGCGCCGCGCGCTCGGTTTCGGCCAGGGGGTCGTAGGTCCAGCCGTCCAGTGTCCCGTCGAACGGACGGGTGGCGCCGCGTTCGGCCAGGTCGTCGTGCAGCCGGGCGAACTTGTCGCCGGACTTCAGCGGGATCATGGGCAGGACGTGGACGGGCTTTCCGGTCGAGGCGGCCTCGGCGGCCATATTGGCGCTGTCCTCGGTGACCAGGATATGGTCGGCGTAGTGCAGGAAGCCGAACAGGGGGTTGTCGCCGGTCCCGTCCCAGATCCAGCCCGGTAGGTCGGACAGGCGCGCGGTCATGACGGCCCTGGCGGCCTCGGGCGTGCGGCGCGAGAAGGTCAGCATCAGCGATCCCCCGGATGCGCGGACGGCGTCCGCGATCTGGTCGGCCAGGTCCGCCGCATGGGCCTCGGTGAGGTCGAAGGCCTTGGATCTGCCGCCGATCAGCACCGCGACACGGGGATGGGGCAGGGGGGCGATCCGGTCCGCGAAGGCGGGCGCGGCCTGGGCGATCCGCGCGGGCGTGATGCGGTGGGGCGAGCCGGTGATCTCGAAGACATTATCGCCCGACAGGCCGTCGTGTGCGGGGGCGACGATCATGTCGAAGCTGGCGTTCGACCAGCGCGGGTCCCGGGTCGGGACCACGAAGGCGCGGCCCCGGCTCCAG
>NZ_JMQR01000112.1:0-9740 GCF_000698025.1 Brevundimonas sp. EAKA
CCGGCCCCCCCGCCGGTGGTCGCCGCCCCCCCGCCTGCTCCTCCTGCTCCGCCTGCTCCTCCTGCTCCGCCTGCGCCTCCCGCTCCCCCGGCGCCGACCATTTTCAGCTCAAGCTCCACCTACACCTACAGGGGCGCCCCCTTCCCGGAAGCGGATCGCGCCGCAGCCGACATCCGCGCCGAAGCCGATCAGGCCCGCGCACGCGCTGACGAGACCCGTCGCGGCGCCGATCAAGCCCGCGCGCGAGCCGATGAAAGCCGCGCCCAGGCCGAGATCGCCCGACGCGGCGCCGACCAGGACCGAGTCCGCGCCGAGCTCGCCCGCCTCGCCGGGGCCCAGGCCCGCGCCGCCGCCGCCCAGGCCCGCGTCGAAGGCGAAAAGGCGCGACGCATGGGTGAACAGGCGCGGCTCCAGGCGGCGAGCGCCCGCGTGGACGCCCGCCGCCAGATGGCCCAGGGCGCCGAACAGATGCGCAAGAGCGCCCAGGACCTGCGGTCGGAGGCCGTCCGCCTTCGCGACCCCGCCTATCGCGCCCGCCAGATCGCCGAGAACCGCACGCGCGGCAACCGCGTCACCGACGCCGAACTCCTGGCCGTCGCCGCCAGCCTGCCCGCCCAGGCGGACGAGATGGACCGTGACGCGGCCCGCTTGACGCGCGACGCGCGCCGTCAGGATTGATCCGGACACGACCCTATCGCGAACCTTCACGACCTAAGATTGACTTCGCCGCCCAGATGCGACACTTTAAGGTTGCACACAGGGAGCAAACACTATGTCAGTCATCGTTACGCTTCACATCTTCTCTGGTCGTCCGGACCCGGTTTGGGAATTGGCGGAAGACCAGGTGCTTCAACTCACGGAACGGCTCCGATCCACGCAGGAGCGGTCACTTCTTCGCCCCCCCGGCATCGCCGGCGCCCTGGGCTATCGGGGCTTCAGCATCCTCAGCACGGGCGAGAAGGCGCTGGATTCGCACATCTTCGTCCACCAGGGCCTGGCCGAGATCGGTGGCCTCAATATCTCGCTCAACCTCGGATCGCCCGAAACCGAACTGTTCCTGCTCGAAACCGGCCGGGCGGCGCTTCCGGACGATCTCTACGACTATGTCTCGGAGGAAATCGGCGGCGAGGGTTTTAAGGCGGAGGCCGCGCCCACGGTGTTCGCCGCGCCGCCCTATGATCCCGGGAAGTGGAACAACAACCCCTACATCATGGCGAACAACAACTGCTACAACTACGCCAACGACAAGATCACCAACAGTTTCGCACAGCCCGGGCGCGGGTCCGGTCAGATGTACACGACGTTCAGCTGCGACAACGTCGGCGCCGCCTCGCAGCGCGACGGCCAGATCCTGATCCCCAATCCCAACGTCACCCCGGCGGCGGGGCAGATCATCTGCCTGGTCATCTGGCCCGGAAATGACTTCCACTGGTACCGAAGGGACAGCAACGGCCTGTGGTCTCACAAACCCGGCAGCACGCCGGCCAAGAACACGGACAACTCCGGAAACCTGATCCAGAGCCCGGCCACCTGCAATCGCGGCCCGTATGTGAACCTCTGCAGCTATTTCAACAGCATTCCCGCCCAAACCCAGATCTGGTGAAGAGGGCGTGGCGCCTGGACGGCTCGGGCCTTCGTCCCGCGCCGTCCAGGCCTCAGCCTTGGGTCAGCCGACGAAATGACCGACCCGCCCTGACGGTCCCAGAACCCAGAGGTCGTATCGTCCTCCATCGGGCGCCAGCGCCCATACGCCCGTCAGGCTCTCGCCCGCCCCCGATCGCAAGATCGGGGGCGGGGCGGCGCTTCGTCTTCAGATCAGTAGGAGTAGGCCAGGCGGACCAGGAAGTTCCGACCGGGCTCCATATAGTCCTTCTGGTACGAGGGGCTCTCGCCCTTGGTGGTGTAGTAACGATGGCCGTCCAGGATGTTCTGGACGTCGAAGTCCATCGTCAGACCGGGGCGGAAGTTGTAGCGCGAGTGGAAGTCCAGGCTCTTGTTCGGCTGGACCCATTTATCGACGGCGTTGTCGCGCAGGTCTTCGATATAGGCGCCCTGGTACTGATAAGACAGGCGGGCTTCGAAGCCGTATTTCTGATAGGTCAGAGAGGCGTTGTAGATCAGATCCGGCGCCTGGATGAAGGAGATCGACCGACCCTTGCGATAGTCCAGGCCGGTCTCCGCCTCGCTGACCTGACGGGTCAGGTTGGCCTCGACGCCGAAGCCGTCGAAGGGCGCGCCCATGCCCTCGAACGACTTGATCAGGTTCAGTTCGACGCCGGTGATCTTGGCCGTCTCGCCGTTCTTGGGTTGGCTGATGGTGATCACGCCTTCCTGGGTGTCGGCGTCGACCGCGCTGCCGTTGGTGAAGATGAAATGGTCGATCTTCTTGTGGAAGACGCCGATGGAGACCAGGCTGGAACGGTCCGGGTAATATTCAGCCGAAACGTCCAGGTTCAGGGCCTCGGCCGGTTTCAGATCGGGATTGCCGCGGCTGATCGAGACGATGTCGCCCAGGGTCTGGCCAGGACGCGGCGGTGCCCGGCCGACGCTGACACCCCGCGAGATGTTGCTGAACTCGGGCCGGGAGAAGCTGGTCCAGATCGCGCCGCGATAGACGAAGTTGTCCGACGGGCGATAGACCGCCGTCACGCTGGGCAGGACGTTCGTGTAGTTGCTGTCGGTGTCGCCGAAGCCGGTCTGGGCCTCGTCCTCGATCCAGTTGGTGTTGCTGACCTCGGTGTGCTCGACCCGCACCCCGGCGACCACGTCCAGATCGTTGAACTGGAAGCTGGCCAGACCGTAGCCGGCGTAGATGGTCTCTTCGCCGCTCTTATCGCTGGAGCTCAGATCAGCGTAGGAATAGGTGACCGGATTGGCCTTCTGGGCGGCCTCGATGGCGGCCGTCACCCGATCGCGGTTCAGGATGGCGCCATAGTAGTAGCGGCCGTTCAGAACGGAGCCGACCTCGCGGTCGATCAGACCCGACTGACCCAGGCTCTTGCCCTCCAGGGGCGTGTTGTCGAACGAACCGCCCCAGATCGGGGTGGCGTCGTATTCGCGCTCGGACCACAGGACCTTCACGCCCGCCTTCAGATGACGGACCACGCCTTCCATCTCATAGACAGCGTCGAACTTGAACGCCGTGCGCGCGTCGGTCTGCTTGTCGCGGCTGCGGCCGCCCCCGTCATAGGGCAGCAGATTGGGATCGTTCTGCGCGTTCTGGGCGAAGGCCGGCAACTGCGGCATGGGGAAGCGGGGGTCGTAGGACGACCACAGCAGACCCGTCTGATTGAACGGCGCCGAACAGGCGTCGCAATTGTAGCCGATCGAGAAGCTGTCCGGTCCGCCCTTCTCACCCGCGCTGTAGCTGAGGTCGTAGTCCAGGGTCAGGCGGTTCAGACGGCTCTGGCCGCCCAGATTGATCGTGCCCAGGGTCGAGACCTGGTCCAGGGTCTGGAAGGTCCGCGCGAACTGGAAGGTCTCGGGGCTCCACACGCCCGAGCGTCCGAACAGCGACCAGTAGGACGAACTGCTCTTGCGGTCAGCGTCGGTGATCACGCCGTCGGCGTCGAAGTCCTTCATCTGGGCGACGGTGTAACTGTAGATACGGCCCTTGGCGCCGAAGCCGACGACGGCGTTGTCGGGCTGGATCAGGCTCGCGTTTTCCAGATCAACCTGCTGCAGGCGCTTGGTCTTGCGGCTGCGGAAGTCGGTGTAGTCGTTGGTGCCCGTCCGTTCCAGACGGCTGTACTGGCCGCGAAGATAGAAGTCGTTCGCCTGACCTTGATAATCCAGCGAGAAGTTGCCGCCGAAACGCTCCTGTTCGATACGGCGGTAGTCGAGGTCGATCCCCGGCAGATACATCGAGCGTTCGTCGATCGCCTCTTCGCTGTCCTTGCGCCAGCGATAGGGCTCCCACTCGCCGTCGTTTTCGGTTTCTTCGTTCAGGCTGTTGCTCTTGCCGTAGTTGAACGAGACGAAGGCGCCGAAACGGCTGTCGGACGACAGGCGGCTGGCGAAGTCCATTTGGATTTGGCCCGAACCGTCTTCTTCGCCCTGTTCCTGGGCGCGGTCATTGACGCCGTAGCTGAGGAAGGCGCGCGCAACCGGCTTGGTGAAGTCGAAGGCCGTCGGGGTCTGGAAGTTGACCGAGCCGCCGATAGCGTCCCCGTCCATGTCCGGCGTCAGGGTCTTGGAGACGGTGATGCTCTTCAGGCCGTTGGGCGGCAGGACCGTCATCGACATCTTGCGGCTGTCGGGATCGGTCAGGGCGACGCGGACGCCGTTGATCGAATAGGCGTTGAAGGTGCCGGCCAGCCCCCGGACCGAGACATATTCGCCCTCGCCCGTTTCCTGGTTCACCACCACATTGATGCCGGGCGCGCGCGCCAGGGCGTCGGCGACGTTGGCGTCGGGCAGTTTGCCCAGGTCGTCAGACGAGATCACGCTCGAGACCACGCCCGACCGGCGTTGGGCCTCGATGGCGTTGGCGGTGCTGAGACGCTGACCCGTGACGACGACCTCGTCCACCTCGGCCGCTGCCGGGGCCTGAACTGTCTGGGCGTGGGCGGACGAGGCCGCCAGAACGGCGGAACCCGCCAGAAGGACCGTGCGCAGATCGGCGCCGGCGAAGATTTGACGATGAACGGCCCGCGCACGGGCGATGACATGACGCGACATGACTGTCTCCATTGATCCTGATGTGATTTCGGTTCGACCGATCAGGGTCGGCGCAAGGCAGCCGTCAGCGATCAGCGACGCGCGTGCGCGCCCTGTCGGTGTCGATCACCCTGTTGGCCCCCCGGCCGATCGTGTTCGGCTGTAACGACGCCGCTTCAGGCGACGTCGGTCATTCTCTCGCTGGTCCGCCTATCCGGACCGGCGACGATTGAAACGCTCACTCATTCAACAACCCCCATGCGTTGAAATGAAAACTAGGCTTCCGCCCTGCGGTTGATCAGGTCGCAGAGAAGCTCGCGATAGGCCTCGAAGCCGTCGACCTCGACGCCCTGGGCCTTGCCCAGTTCGTCGTAGCGCCGCAGCCGCAGCGCGGCCTCGGCCGCCGGCAGGGCCATGAATTCGTCCACCTCGGCCGGGCTCATCGGCCCGCCCTGCAAGGCCAGGCTCTGAAGCGAGGCCGCGCTGAGCCGATCGACATAGCCGGGCGCGGTGGCGGCCAGACAGCGTTTGGCCGCGACGTGCAGCCGGACCGGCTCGGACACCTCCGGGCCAAAGGCGCGCGACAGGTAGCCGGCGCTGATATGTTCGTGGCGGGTGTCGATGCCGCGGTCGGCGGCGTCCTCGCCCGCCTTCTGCATCATATGGCCGACGTCGTGCAGCAGGCCCGCCGCCACCAGGGCCGGCGGCGCCCCATCGACGCGCGCGTGATGCGCGGTCTGCAGCGCATGCTCCAGTTGGCTGACGTCTTCGCCGTAATGCAGTGCACCCAGTCGGCTGAACAGGTCCGACAGTTCGGTGAAGAAGGCGTCGGCATCCACGGGAGAAGTCATCGAAAGTCCGTCTGTAAGCTGGGTCGAAATCGGATGGGCGGGCGTGGCGTCGGTCACAGGCGCATGCGTCCGATGGCCGGGTCGGTGCGGCTGGGACGACCGGTCTCCACATGGCCGGCCAGGCGCTGGATGAAGGTCGGATCGTCCGCCAAGGTCACGGTCAGATCGTACCAATGGTCGCTGCCGCGCAGATCCCAGACCGAATGCGCCGCCGTTCCGGGACGAAGGGTCAAGCGGCGGCGCGCCTCCCCTTCGGACAGGGGATAGGCGGCGTCCATGTCCAGCACCGCCTGCGCCGTCCCCTCCTGCGCACCGGTCAACTCGACGGTCAGAAGACCCTTGGCGTCGGTGGAGATCGTCACCTGGGGTTGGGGCAGCGTGGCGTCGCCGGCGAACCGACGATAGAAGCCGTTGGGACCGTGAACCGTCAGATCATAGACGCCGGGCCGGCCGTCGTTCCAATGTCCGGCCGCATAGGTCTCCCCGGATCCCAGGGTGAAGCGCCACGGCCCCGCGCGGTCGGTGTTGTCGAACACCTGGAAGACCGCGCCCGTCCGCCCGCTGTTGACCAGATCGATCAGGACCGCCCCATCCGCGACGCGGGCCGCGGCGGCCAGGTCATAGGGCAAGGGACGTGCGCCGCGCTGGGGTCCGTCCTGGAAGGCCGGCGTCTGGCGCTCCGGAATCCGCAGACTGGGCGCGGCCTTGGAACGGGCGACGCGCTGCATGTAGTCGGCCGTGGCCGGCAGGGACAGGGCCGACCAGTCCTGGTTCGGGCGCGCGAAGTCGAAGGCCGAGGTCAAGTCGCCGCAGACGGTCCGACGCCAGTCGCTGATGTTCTCTTCCCTGACGCCGAAGCGTTTTTCCAGGAACTGAAGCGTGGAGGTGTGATCGAACACCTCCGAACAGACAAAGCCGCCACGGCTCCAGGGCGAAACCACGATGGCCGGCACCCGGATGCCGAGGCCCAGCGGATGGGCGCCGTGGTGGGGCCGTTCCGCATCCTGCCCATAGTCCTTGGCCTCGCCGGCGACGGACACGGTGCTGTACCCCTGGTCGGGCGTCAGCGGCGGCATGGGCGGCTGGACATGGTCGTAGAAGCCGCCGGCCTCGTCGTAGTTGACGATGAAGACCGTCTTGGAAAACACCTCGGGATGATCGACCAGGGCCTCGATCAACTTGGCGCAGACATGCTCGCCCTTTGACGGCTCGGCCGATGGATGTTCGGACAGATCCGCCGCCGTGACGATCCACGACACCTGGGGCAACCGCCCGCCGGCGATGTCCGCGCGGAAGGCCTCCACCAGTTGTTCGCCGTCCGAGCGGGTGCGATCCGCGCCGGTCTTGTCTTCCGACACCCAGGCGCGGCCGCGCTGATACAGGGGCGAGTCCTTCGGGCAGGGTCGGAACGGCTTGAACACCGACAGGATGTTGTCGCCGAAATTGTCGTATTCCTGATAGACCTTCCAACTGACGCCCGCCGCCTGGAGCCGTTCAGCGTAGGTGGTCCATTCGTGCGGACCGCGGGCCATCGGCCTGTCCTCGGCCATGTCGGCGCTGGGCGTCTCGTCCTCGCCGTAGTTGCTCATCTCCGGATCGCCGCCGACCTTTCCGCCGCCGTTGCAGCCGGTCCAGAGGTGCAGGCGGTTTGGATAGGTCTGGGTCAGGGTCGAGCAGTGGTAGGCGTCGCAGACGGTGAAGGCGCCGGCCAGGGCGTAGTAGAAGGGCAGGTCGGAGGCCTTGTAATAGGCCATCCGCTTGTGCAGCTCGCGCGAATGGCCCCACTGGTCATAGCGGCCGCCGTTGACGATGGTGATCGCCGCCGTATGGCCCTGATCCGCGCCATCGACCGTATAGGCGTTGGTGGTGCGGGAATCGCCGTGGAAGGGGGCGACGAAGCCGTCCGGATGCTCGACGCTGGGCTGACGCCAGACAGAGGCTCCGCCCGGCAGGCGCTGCGGCCGGGGATCGCCGAAGCCGCGCACCCCGTTCAGGGCCCCGAGATAATGATCGAAGGCGCGGTTCTCCTGCATGAAGATGACCACATGCTCGACATCCATGATCGTGCCCGTGGCGTTGTTGGCGGGAATGGCCATCGCCTTGCGCACCGTCGCCGGCAACAGGTTCAACGCCGCTCCAGCCGCCACGCCGCCCAGAGCGCCCCGCAGGAAAGACCGCCGATCATTTGACATGGATCAAATCCCCCTCTTCAATTTTGGTATAGACCAGATGAAGGGAGATCTTCGGCGAAGTTTTCGTGAAGCTTGAGCGGCGAATGTCTGAACCGTCAGGGGGCTGATCCGGTTCACTTGACCCCACAGACACGACTTCTCATCCTTCGGTGGGGCGGGAATCGACCGTCGATCGAGCGATCCCATGACTCAGCCGGACAGCCTTCACTATCTCGGAGTGCGCGACGCCATCGCCACACGGATCGCGGGAGGAGAGTTGAAGCCCGGCGAACGCCTGCCCTCCGAACGTCAGTTGCAAGTGGGCGGCGGCGTGGCGCGCGGCACGATCCGGGAGGCCCTGTTCCAGCTGGAGGCCGAGGGGATCATCTATCGCAAGGACCGCAGCGGCTGGTACGTCTCGCCCCCGCCGGTGGTCTATGATCCGACCCGGTGGGAAGGCTTCATGTCCTATGTCGAGGCCCAGGGCCGCCGCCCGGAGACCGAGACCCTCAGCAAGACGGAAATCGCCTGCACCCCCGCCCTGGCCCCCATCTTCGGCCGCCCGGTCGGCGCGCCGATGTATCGCATTCGCCGACGGCGTTCAGTCGATGGCCGCGCCGTCCTGGTGGAGACCATCGTCGTCGACGCGGCCCTGGCTCCGGACCTGCTCAGCCACCCGCTGGACGGTTCGCTGACCAGCGTCCTGAAGTCCGCCTATAATATCGCCGTGGCCCGCAACCGGGTGGACATGCAGCCGTGCGCCCTGACCCGCGGCGAGGCCGAGGCGCTTCAGGTCAAGTCGGGACTGCCGGGGCTGAATGTGGTCCGCACCAGTTATGACGCCCAGGGTCGCGTGGTCGAGTTCGACCGCGAATACTGGCGCCACGACGCCCTGAAGATCAGCGTCGATATCCGGGTGCGTTAGGAAAGGCCGGCGCGCCGGGCCGCTTCGACCTCCAGGGCGGGGATCAGATCGGCCACCGTGTCGATGACCAGATCGGCGCCCGCGTCACGCAGCCGGTCGGCGGCGGCCTTCAACAGAACGGCGCGTTCATCGCCGTCCAGATCGGCCAGGGCCTGGGCGGTCAGACCGACCATATTGCCTGAGGCGGCCACGCCGATGGTGAAACAGCCGGCATTGCGCCCCTCGGCGACACCCACCTCCGCATCGTCCACCTTGACCACGCGCGACAGGGGCCAGACGCCCAGGTCGGCGCAGGCCTTGTAGATCATCAGCGGCGAGGGCCGCCCCTGCGGGGTCTCGTGCGCGCAGACCACCAGGTCGGGTGCATAGGCCTGGGCGGCGGCGCGCGGCAGGATCGCCTGCATCATCTCGCGCGTATAACCGGTGCAGGAGGCGATCTTCAGACCCTGGCCGCGCAGATGCGCCACGGCGTCCGCGGCGCCGGGGATCAGATCCGCCGTCTCCTCGGCCAGACGGATCATCGGGGCCTGGAGTTCGGCCATGACCTGATCGACAGCCTGCTGGTCCGGCGCCGCGGCGTGGGCCGCCATCCAGGCCTGGTTGATCCGGGGCTGTTCGAACAGGGCGCGGACGTGGTCGGCCTTGGCCCGGCCCATGTCGCGGCGGGCCTCCTCTTCACTGACGGGCGCGCCGAGGAAGGCGAAGGCCTCCATCAGGGCCAGCACCGGGGCGCGGCTGCCGAAATCGACCATGGTGCCGGCCCAGTCGAAAACGACCATGTCGAAGCTGTCGCGGATGGAGGTCATGGTTCGAACGTCTCCTGAAACAGGTCTGCGATCACCTCTTCGCCAAAGGCGAAGGCGGTGGAGGCGCCGTTGCCGGCGGTGATGAGGGCGAGGCGAACGCAGGGGTGCGGCGCGGCGACCAGGTCGGCGTGCGGACCGCGGGCATAGGTCCCCGTCCAGCGTTGCAGGACGGGCGGCGCGGGCCGGCCGGTGGCGGCGCGCCATTCATCCAGGATCAGTTGATCGACCGTCTCGTCGGCGAACGGATCGGGCGTAGCGGCGTCGTGATGGCTGTCGCCCACGACCAGGGCGCCGGCGGCGGCCTGCACCGCGATCAGGTGGACCCCCT
>NZ_JMQR01000113.1:0-9864 GCF_000698025.1 Brevundimonas sp. EAKA
GGACCGGCTGGGCTCGGCCCAGGAAGACATTGACGGTGGCGACCGCCAGGGTGACGACCAGGACCGGGCCGAAAAGCTGGGGCAGGGCCGCCAGCGGATAGAGTTTCTGGGCGAAGAACAGGCCGGTCGCCGCCCAGACGATGACGCTCAGGGGGCCGGTGATCACGGCGGTCATCACCGCCACCGTCAGCCAGGGGCGGTCGTCCACATTGACGAACCGCGTCACGATCCGGCTGCACAGATGCCCCCACAGCCCGCCCAGGATCATCATCAGCACCCAGTAGGCCAGGCGCTGGACATAGGGGGCGTTGGCGCTGCCGAAGGCGCCGGTGGTCGCCAGGAAGACCCCGACCAGGCTGGCGACGACAAGGCCGCGCAGGAAGGTTCGGCGACGGTCGGCGGCGGGAGACGTCATGGCGGCTTTCGAAGCAGGGACGCCTGTCTGAAATCATGATTTCGGGGGCGGAGGAAGGGGCGTCCGTTCGCGAAGCCGGGGTGGTCGTTGACGCAGAACGGGAGGCGCGACCGCGAGCCGGGCTTCAGAAGCGGCGAGACACATCGCCGGAGGTTCCCCTTGTTTCGTCACGCCCGTTTCGCCCGTTTCGCCCCGTCCATCGCCGCCCTTGTCCTGCTGGGCGTCCCCATTGTCGCCTATCTGGCGGCGGACGGGGGGCGGATCGCCCTGCTCGGGTTCAGTTTGCGCGCGCCGGACTTCGGCCTGCTGGCGGCGGCGCCGACCGCGATCCAGATCCATGTGGCGGCGGCCCTGACCGCCCTGGCCATCGGCATCGTGCTGCTGGCGGGGATCAAGGGGACGCGGCTGCACCGGGCGCTGGGCTGGATCTGGGTGCTGGCCATGGGGACGACGGCGGTCAGCTCGTTCTTCATCCACACGATCAACCCCGACGGGCCGGCCGGCCTGTCGTTCATCCATCTGATCAGCGGCTGGACGGTGGTGAGCCTGCCGATGGCGGTCCATGCTGCGCGGCGTCACAAGGTGCAGGCGCACCGGCGGGCGATGACGGGCATGTTCGTGGGCGGGTTGATCGTCGCCGGCGCGCTGACCTTCCTGCCCGGCCGGCTGATGTGGGCGATCTTCTTCAGCTAGCGGGGCGACATGCCGACGACGGCGCGGAAGCCGGCGGCGGCGAAGCGGACCATATAGTCGCCGGCCGTCTCCAGATCCCCGGACCGGGCCAGGCCGCCCGACAGCCGGTCCAGACGGCCCGTCTCGCCCAGGGTCAGGGTCAGGGCGCCCGACAGATTGTGATAGCCCCAGTACAGGTCCACCTCGCTGGCGTCCGGCAGGACCACGGCGATCAGCTCGATCAGACGACGGATGGCGGGGTCGAAATAGCGGGCCATGGTCTCGCCCCCGAAGGTGGGGTTGGCGTTGGTCTGGGCCACCAGGGCGGCATAGTGTTTCCAGCCCGGCCCGCCCTTCAGCGACCATTCGAACGGGGGGCGCAGGAAGGCCTCGAGCAGGCCCTCCAGGGTCATGTCCGGCCCGGCGGCCTCGGCGTAACGATCAATGGCGGCGACGCGGTCGTCGTTCCAGACCTCGGCCCGGCGCAGGAAGACGGCGTCGAACAGATCGCGCTTGGCCCCGAAATAGTAATGGACAAGTGCGGTGTCCACGCCCGCCTCGCGCGCCACCTCGCGGATGGTGACGCCGTAGAAGCCGTGTTTGGAGAACAGGTCTTCGGCCGCGTCCAGGATCAGGTCGCGGGTCTCGCCCGCCGCCTTGGCCTGGGTCTTGGGCGGGCGCCCGCGCCGGGCCGGAACCTGGCCAGGAAGAGCGCCGGCGGCCGCCTTGCGGCGCGCGGCGGCGATGGGGCGGACGGCGGCGGGCGAGGCGTCGAGCTTGCTCATGTCCTTCAGGCTAGGCGGGCGTTCGCACCGGTGCAACGGCGCCACGCCCGGGATCGAACCGGCGGCGCGGTGACGCGGGGGAAGGGGAGGGTTTGACAGACAGCGTAAACCGGGTCAGGTTCAGGAAAATCATTGAACGCTGAATAAAAGCGTCAATCGGGCTGGAAACGACAACCGAAGGGGTAGGATCATGAGACATCATGTGAAGTGCGCGCTGCTGGCCGGCGCGGCGTGGGGCGTGCTGGCGGGGGCTTCCACGGCCCAGGACGCCGAGGCGGCGGCCCAGGCGGCCAATGCAGGGCAGGCCAATATGGTCGAGGACATCGTCGTCACCGCCCGTCGGCGCGACGAACAGCTGAAGGACGTGCCGGTCGCGGTCTCGGCCCTCAGCGCCGAGCGGCTGGAACAGACCGGCGCGACCAATATCACGGCCCTGCAGCAGCAGACGCCGAACGCCACGGTGCAGATCGCCCGCGGCTCCAACTCGACCCTGATCAGCTTCATCCGCGGCGTGGGCCAGCAGGATCCGCTGTGGGGCTTCGAGCCCGGCGTCGGCCTCTATATCGACGACGTCTATGTGGCCCGTCCCCAGGGCGCGGTGCTGGACATCTTCGACATCTCGCGGATCGAGGTGCTTCGCGGGCCGCAGGGCACCCTCTACGGCCGCAACACCATCGGCGGTGCGATCAAATACGTCACCAAGCGGCTGGGCGACGATCCCAGCCTGACGGCGCGGGCCGAGGTGGGCTCGTACAATGAGCGCAACTTCCTGCTGTCCGGATCGGTCCCGGTGGGTGACACCTTCGCCATCGGCGGCGCGGTCGCCACCTATCAGCACGACGGCTACGGCGAGAACCTGAACACCGGCCAGGACCAGTACGACAAGGACGTCACCGCCTATCGCGCCAGCGCCGAATGGACGCCGAACGACAGCCTGTTCTTCCGTCTGGCCTGGGACCGGGTCGAGGACGACTCCAGCCCCCGTCACGGCCACCGCGAGGTGAACTCGACCACCGGCGGCTATACGCCCCCGGCCAACGAATATGACACCTACGCCGGCATCACCGGCGAGCAGAAGGTGGTCACCGAGGGCGTGTCCCTGACCGGCGAATACCGGGTCAACGACATGCTGACCCTGAAGTCGATCACCGCCTATCGCAGCGGCGACACCGAGACCATCATCGACTTCGACCAGACGCCGCTGCCAACCCTGGACGTGCCGGCCATCTATTCGGACGACCAGTTCACCCAGGAGTTCCAGGCCCTGTTCACCGGCGATCGCTGGTCGGGCGTGGCGGGCGTCTTCTATCTGGACGGCACCTCCTCGGGCGCCTTCGACACCATCGCGGGCAATCTGGGCCTGGCCATCGCGGCGGCGGGGTCGGTGGACACAAAGTCCTTCTCGGTGTTCGGCGACTTCAGCTACGACATCTCTGACCGGCTGCACGTCTCGCTGGGCGGGCGCTACACCAAGGACGACAAGGACGCCTCGGTCCTGCGCCTCTTCTATCTGGGCGCCACGCCGACGCCCTACACCGGCGGAGTCGCCCGGCCGATCTTCGCCACACGCACCGACTACACCGCTTCGGACAGCTTCGAGAAGTTCACGCCGCGCGCCAGCATCTCGTATGACTTCAGCGAGGAAATCACGGGCTACGCCTCGGTCAGCCAGGGCTTCAAGTCGGGCGGCTGGGACATGCGGGGCGACGCCGCCCTGGTGCCACAGACGGTCAATGGCTACCAGCCCGAGACGGTCACCACCTATGAGCTGGGCCTGAAGGGGTCGGCCTTCGACCGGCGGATGAATTTCGCCTCGGCGGTCTTCTATTCCGACTACAAGGACCAGCAGATCACGACCCAGCAGGTGGCCACGGCCCCGGCCGTCGGCATCGCCTCGGTGGTCGACAACGCCGGCGCCTCGACCATCTACGGCTTCGAGCTGGAAGGGTCGGCCTTCCTGACCGACGACATCACCGCCAACTTCTCGCTGGGCTATCTGAAGAACGAGTTCGACGAGTTCATCACCCGGATCACCGGCACGCCGGTCGATATCTCCGACACCCGCGAGCCGCAGAACTCGCCCGAATGGTCGGCCTATTACGGCATGACCTGGCGGGGCGACATCATGGGCGGGGAGATCCGGGTCACGCCGTCGCTGTCCTATCGCTCGGACTACCACCTGTTCGACACGCCGGATCCCATCCTGGACCAGGACGGCTATGTCCTGGCCGACGCCAGCGTGGTCTGGATCGCGCCAAGCAAACAGTGGGAGGTCGGCCTGTTCGGCCGCAACCTGACCGATGTCCGCTACAAGGTCGGGGGCTACAGCTTCCCGGGCGCGACCTACAACAACTCGATCAGCGCCTTCTACGGCCCGCCGACCACCTATTCGGCGCGCCTGACCTACCGGTTCTGATTGTCACCAAATGCCTGATGCTGGGGCGGCGGTTTTCGGGCCGCCGCCCTTTGCTTTGCAGAGACCAGACTTGGGGCTAGGCTCGCCCCAACAAGAAAAATACGCCGAGGGAAACGCCGATGACGACCGACACGCTGACGGACGCGCAGGCGCCCGCGCCGCACCGACCGGGCTACCGCTTCTATGTGCTGGCGGTGCTGATCCTGATCTACATGCTGAACTTCCTGGACCGGCAGATCATCGGCATCCTGGCCGCGCCGCTGAAGGAAGAGTTCGGCATGTCCGACAGCCAGTTCGGCCTGTTGGGCGGCATCGCCTTCGCATCGGTCTATTCGACCCTGGCCATTCCCCTGGCCTGGATGGCTGATCGGTTCAGCCGGGTCTGGATCATGACCGGAGCCCTGGCGGTCTGGTCCGGCTTCACCGCCCTGTGCGGCATGACGGGGTCGTTCGGTCAGCTGTTCCTGTGCCGTATGGGCGTGGGCGTGGGCGAGGCGGGCGGGGTCGCCCCGGCCTATTCGCTGATCGCCGACTATTTCCCGCCCCATCAAAGGGCGCGGGCCCTCGCGGCCTTCGCCTTCGGGATTCCGCTGGGCATGGCGGCGGGCACCCTGGTCGGGGGGCTGCTGGCGGCGACCTACGGCTGGCGCACGGCCTTCATCGTCGTCGGCCTGCTGGGCCTGCTGGTCGCGCCCCTGCTGAGGCTGACGGTGAAGGATCCCCAGCGCGGCGGAACCGATGCGGTCAAGACCGAGGCCCAGGTCGCCGCCCTGGCGGCCGCGCCGGCCGGCACGGACCGGGCGGGCAGGATCGCGGCCCAGGTCATGCTGGGCCTGGGCGCCGGGCTGCTGCTCCTGGCGGCGGCGAACTGGTTGCTGGGCGTGTCCCTGGGCAGTCCGCTGGTCCTGGCCTTCGGCGGCCTGCTGGCCGGGGTGATCGGCGTGTCGCTGATGGTGGCGCGACGCACCGCCTCGGTGGTGATCCGCAAGCCCAGCTTCTGGCTGCTGGGCCTGGGCGCGGCCTCGTCCTCGGTGTGCGGCTATGGCGTCGCGGGCTGGTTGCCGCTGTTCTTCATGCGCAGCTTCGACCTGACCCTGCGTCAGACCAGCTGGTATTACGCCGGCATCGCCCTGATCGGCGGTCTGCTGGGCATCTGGCTGGGCGGCATGATCGCCGACAAGCTGTCGAAAAAGGGCAAGGGCGCCTATCCCCTGACCCCGGCCATCGCCTTCCTGATCTCGGCGCCCTGTTTCATCTTGGCGATGAACTCGCCCTGGCTGATCGGCCTGGTCCTGCCGGGCGGCGGCAGCAACACCCAGCAGCTGGTCCTGGCCTTCCTGATCTTCCTGTTGCCGACCGGCCTGAACCTGGCCTGGCTGGGGCCGATCACGGCGGCGGTCCAGCATCTGGTCCCGGCGGCCATGCGGTCCACAGCCTCGGCCCTGTTCCTGCTGCTGAACAATCTGCTGGGGATCGCGGTCGGCTTCTACTATTTCGGCTGGATGAGCGACCTGCTGGCGCCCCGGTTCGGGGAAGAGAGCCTGAGGTGGGCCATCTACACCGGCATGGGCTTCTATGTGCTGGCGGCGGTCCTGCTGATCGGGGCCTCGCGGACGCTGAAGCGGGACTGGGTCGACTGAAGCTTAGACCAAAACCATGGTCGACCCCTGTTGCGCCTGCGAAGGGGCGAAGCCTATAAGCCCCGCAAACCCTTCCCAGCAAAGATTGCGGCGGTCGCCATGAACATCCACGAATATCAGGCCAAGCAGGTTCTCAAGGGCTTCGGCGCCCCGGTCGCCGAGGGCGTGCCCATCACCTCGGCCGATCAGGCCGAGGCCGCCGCCAAGCAACTGCCTGGCCCGCTCTATGTCGTGAAGTCGCAGATCCACGCCGGCGGCCGCGGCAAGGGCAAGTTCAAGGAACTGCCGGCCGACGCCAAGGGCGGCGTGCGCCTGGCCTTCTCGATCGAGGACGTGGTCAAGAACGCCAAGGAAATGCTGGGCAACACCCTGGTCACCGCCCAGACGGGCGAGGCCGGCAAGCAGGTCAACCGCCTCTATATCGAGGACGGCGCCGACATCGCCCGCGAACTGTACTGCTCGCTGCTGGTCGACCGTCAGTATGGCCGCGTGGCCTTCGTCGTCTCGACCGAGGGCGGCATGGACATCGAGGCCGTCGCCCATGACACGCCCGAGAAGATCCAGACCATCGTCATCGACCCCGCCACGGGCGTGACCGAGGCCGACGTCGCCGCCATCAACGCCGCCTACGGCCTGACGGGCGATGCGGCCGAAGACGGCAAGTCGCTGTTCCCGGCGCTGTACAAGGCCTTCGTCGAGAAGGACATGGCCATGCTGGAAGTGAACCCGCTGATCGTCATGGAGAACGGCCGTCTGCGCGTCCTGGACGCCAAGGTCAGCTTCGACGGCAACGCCCTGTTCCGCCACGAGGACATGCGCGCCCTGCGCGACGAGACCGAGGAAGACGCCAAGGAAATCGAAGCCTCCAAGTGGGACCTCGCCTATGTCTCGCTGGACGGCAACATCGGCTGCATGGTCAACGGCGCCGGCCTGGCCATGGCGACGATGGACATCATCAAGCTGTACGGCAAGGAGCCGGCCAACTTCTGTGACGTCGGCGGCGGCGCCGGCAAGGAGAAGGTCGCTGCGGCCTTCAAGATCATCACCGCCGACCCGAACGTCCAGGGCATCCTGGTCAACATCTTCGGCGGCATCATGAAGTGCGACGTCATCGCCGAGGGCGTCGTCGCCGCGGTGAAGGAAGTCGGTCTGAAGGTGCCGCTGGTCGTGCGTCTGGAAGGCACCAACGCCGAACTGGGCAAGAAAATCCTGAACGAGTCGGGCCTGACCATCCAGGCCGCCGACGATCTGGACGACGCCGCCCAGAAGATCGTCGCGGCGGTCGGCTAGGTCCGGCGGCTCGCCCCCAGGCGGACGTCGTCGATGGCCGTGTTCGAAGTCGTCGCCCTGGCCCTGGCGCCGGAGCGGCATGTCGCGGCCTTCGTCGATCACTTCCGCCGCAAGGGGGCCGCGCGCGTTCGCGTCTATTTCGACGGCGCGGCCGCGCCGGCGCCGGACGCCGTGGGCCTGGCTGAAGGCGAGCTGATCGTCTGTGACGACGCCTTCTGGTCCGCCCTTGGCGGTCGGCCGGCGACGGTCGAGGGTCGGCAAAGGGTCGTCTATGGCGCGGCCTATCGCGGCCTGGCCGCCGACTGGCTGCTGGTCGTCGATATAGACGAGCGGCTGTTCGGCGCGGTCTCGCCGGCCGCCGTGCTGGAGGCGGTTCCGGCCGACTATGAGTCCGTCATCTTCGAGACCGTCGAGGCGGTCTGGCGATCCGGGGACGATCTCAATCTGGAATACGGGGCCAGTCTGGCCCGCAAGTCCTACAGCGGGCCGTTCTGGTCCGAGCTGAGTCACGGCCTCTATCCGGGCGCCGGCAAGTTCTTCGTCCGGGGGCTGCTGGGCCACCATATGGGCAAGCACGCCGTGCGGCGCGGCCTGGCCGACATCACCGTCTGCATCCACGAATCCAAGCGGGCGGAGGTTCCGTTGAAGGCCGCCCGCGCCCGCGACCTCGGCGCTGGCGGTCGGGCCTGGCTGCTCCACTATGACGCCATCAGCCTGGACGGCTGGCGCGCCAAATGGGATCGACGGCTGGCTGTCGGCGATACGGCGGAGTGCGGCCGCCGCCGTAGACGACAGCAGACAGACTACGCCGAGGCGCGGGCCGCGGGCCGGGAGGCCGCGCTGTTCGAGAGACTGTACGCCCTGACGCCGGTTCAGGCCTGGATTCTGCGGCGGCTGGGATTGTTGCTCGATATTCCGAGCCCCCGCTGGCCGACAAGGGACTGACTTGCCCCGTCTCGCTCCACGGCCTATGTGTTCCACATAACCCGTGTAGACCAATGACCCGCAACCTGACCCTCGCCATCGACGACGACCTGCTCGACAAGGTGCGGGTTCTGGCCGCCATGAAGCGGACCAGCGTCAACGAGATGGTGCGCGGCTTTCTGACACGGCTGGTCGAGCAGGAGACCTCAAAGGACGAGGCGCGCGAGGCGCTGCTGAAACTGATCGACGAATCCGAAGGCCGCGGAGGCGAGGGTTGGCGTCCGCTCACACGGGAAGAAACCTACAGCGGAGACCCTCGGTTTGATCGCGAGTTCTGAGGTCTTTCTCGACACCAATATTCTGCTCTACGCCGCTCTTGGTCGCGACCATGCGGGGCATAGGTGGGAGCGTGCGCGCGAGATCGTGCTGACCGAGGACTATTGCACCTCGGGCCAGGTGCTCGCCGAGTTCTACAACAACGCCACGCGCAAGGGCGCGCCGCCGCTTTCGTCGGACAAGGCCCGCGAATGGGTCCGCGTCGTCGCCATGAAGCCCTGCCAGCCGATCACGCCGGAGGTGGTGGTCGCGGGCGTCGACAACGCCCGCCGCTATCAGCTGTCCTACTGGGACGGCGCCATCATCGCCGCCGCCGAGCGGCTGGGCGCCAAGGTGCTCTATTCCGAAGTTCTCAATCACGGTCAGACCTACGGGTCGGTCCGCGTCGAAAACCCCTTCCTCTCCGCCTAGCCAAAGAAGCGAGACCCCATGTCCATCCTCGTCAACAAAGACACCAAGATCATCGTCCAGGGCCTGACCGGCAAGACCGGCGGCTTCCACACCGAACAGGCCCTGGCCTATCACGGGACCAAGATGGTCGCCGGCGTGCACCCGACCAAGGGCGGCACGAACTGGACGGGTTCGCACGGCGAAACCCTGCCCATCTACGCCTCGGTCGCCGAAGCCAAGGACGCCACGGGCGCCGACGCCTCGGTGATCTATGTCCCGCCGTCGGGCGCCGCCGCCGCCATCATCGAGGCCATCGACGCCGAGATCCCCTTCATCACCTGCATCACCGAGGGCATCCCGGTGCTGGACATGGTCAACGTCAAGCGCCGCCTGGAAGGCTCCAAGTCGCGCCTGCTGGGTCCGAACTGCCCGGGCATCCTGACGCCGGACGAGTGCAAGATCGGCATCATGCCGGGCAATATCTTCAAGAAGGGCTCGGTCGGCATCGTGTCGCGTTCGGGCACCCTGACCTATGAGGCCGTGTTCCAGACCACCAACGAAGGCCTGGGCCAGACCACGGCCGTCGGCATCGGCGGCGATCCGGTCAAGGGCACCGAGTTCATCGACGTGCTGGAACTGTTCCTGGCCGACCCGGAAACCACCTCGATCATCATGATCGGCGAGATCGGCGGGGGCGCCGAAGAAGACGCCGCCCAATTCCTGATCGACGAAGCCAAGAAGGGCCGCAAGAAGCCGATGGCCGGCTTCATCGCGGGCCGCACGGCTCCGAAGGGCCGCACCATGGGCCACGCCGGCGCCGTCGTCTCGGGCGGCAAGGGCGATGCGGAATCCAAGATCGCGGCGATGGAAGCCGCCGGCATCCGCATGTCGGAATCGCCGGCCCGCCTGGGCAAGACCCTGGTGGAAGTGCTGAAGGGTTAAGGAGCCAAGGCGCACAGGCGCCTCTCCCTCCCCCTGCGGGGGAGGGGCGTCGCG
>NZ_JMQR01000114.1:0-9844 GCF_000698025.1 Brevundimonas sp. EAKA
CCCAGCAGCAGCCAGGTGGCCCAGCCGGGTTCAACCGGTTCGATCTGGTGACGGTTCACCAGGGCCTTGCGGGCCTCCCGTCTCAGGATGGCCCCCTCCAGCTTGTCGATCTCGCTTGCTCTCGATGATCGCTTCGATCCGATCGCAGTTAGCGGCCAACTCGCGTCGCAGTCGCTCGTCCTCTTCGGGGTCGTAGATCCGTCCACCCATCCCGTCCTCTTCGCTGTCTTCGGCCTCGACGCGCGGCCGGATCGCGTCCACCAGCTTGGCGGCGCGCGCGATCACCCCGGCGCGACGCGCCAGCTTTTCCGCCTCGTCCAAGGTCTCGGGTTCCTCGCTGCAGATCATGTCGGTCGCACGCTCGACCGCCGTCTTCAGCCGTTCGAACAGGGACGCCAGCCAGCGGCCGCCCGTTCCCGTCTCTTCGCCTTTTCCCGCCATGCCCAAACCATAACGCACCAGCGTCCTCAGGCTGGAAACTCGCCCCGAGAAAAGCATAAGCCTTTGTATTTAAGCGATTTGGACCAGCGTCATTGTAACAGTTGACGCCGAAAGCCCGACATAACCGGCCTCAAGCAGCGCGAAGCGCGATAGGCCCAGAAAAGTGGCCTCAAGCAGCGCAAAGCGCGACAGGCCAGCAAAAAGCCTCTACCCGCGTTCGACCGCCCACTCCGGCGCCTCGAAATCCAGCGCATCCTCCGGCTCGGCCAGCGACAACTCCGAGATCGTCTGCCCCCGCACCGACACCCCGGCCGTATGCACCGTCTCCGGATCGCCCGAAACCAGCGGATGCCAGGCCGCGAGCGTCCGCCCCTCGTGCAGCCGGCGATAGGCGCAGGACTTGGGCATCCACGCCAGGGCCTGGATATTGTGCGGCGTCAGCTTGATGCAGTCCGGCACCTGGACCTTGCGGTTCGCATAGTCGGCGCAGGTACAGGCGGCGGAATCGAACAGTTTGCAATGGACCCGCGTCGGGATCACCGCGCCCGAATCCTCGTCCTCGAACCGGATCACGCAGCACAGGCCGCACCCGTCGCACAGTCCCTCCCACTCGGCCGTGGACATCTCGACCAGGGTCTTGGTTTCCCAATAGGGCTGAAGCGGGGACGGAACGGGGATCATGGGACGGCGCGCCTAATCGGTGGATGCGGCGATCAGATGGCGGCCGCGACTTGGACCGGCCCATAGCATCCCTGTTTCGACAGGTCTCTCCGTTCGCCCACGCCCCCGGCTCAGTGACCGACGGTCTTTGAGAACAGGTTGATCACCACCACCCCGCCGATGATCATCGCCAGGCCCGCGATCGCCGGCCAATCCAGCCTCTGGCGGAACGCGACCGCCCCGATCACCGAGATCGCCACCACCCCCAGACCGCTCCAGATCGCATAGGCGATCCCCACCGGCATCTGTTTCAGCGCGACCGACAGCAGATAGAAGGCCAGGCCGTAGCAGACCGCCATCCCCGCCGTCGGCCAGACCTTCGTGAACTGCTGGCTCTGCTGCAACAGGGTCGTGCCCACGACCTCCAGCCCGATGGCCCCCAGCAGGGCCGCCCAGGTTATGGGGCTCACGCCTCGTTGGCCGTGATCAGATGGCCGGGCGTCAGCAGCGACAGCAGGGCCCGCCGCTGGTCCAGCGACACCGCATGCGTGCCGAAGATGTCCGACATCCACAGTCCGTCCGCGATAAGCCTTAGCATCAATGCGTCGTCCGCGCCGACCGGGTCGCTGGGATCGTCGATCTTCACCTGGGCGATCCAGCCGTTCCAGCGTTGCGCCAGTGTGGGTTCGATGGCGCAGGCGGCCATGACAACCCGTCCGATGCTGATGTCCTGAGGCGTGAAGGGCTCGATCACCGTGGCCCGCAGATAGGCCCGCGCATTCCGACCATAGGGCTCCGGGTCCCGGGCCGCCTCGGCCAGGACGCTGTCAGTGTGCATTTCCCCCAGATGGTCGATCATCCCCTCCAGCAAGGCGATCTTGCTGGGGAAATGGTGCAGCAAGGCCCCCTTGCTGACCGTCGTCCGCGCCGCCACCGCATCCAGGGTGAAGCCCGACGCCCCCAGTTCGGCGGCGACTTCCAGCGCCTTTTCGATGATTTCGGCCCGGGTGTCGTCGGGGGCGCGGCGGCGTGTCGTGATGTCCATGACCGCTACATACCGTCTGGACGGTATCTGTCAAATCCCAAAGGCCGTGGCGGATCGAGCGTCCCTCCTCTATATGGCCGCCAATGGCAGCCAGACCCCCCCTCGTCGCACTCAAGGACGTCCGCCTTCAGGACGGCCAGCGCCCCCTCTTCGACGGCGTCGACCTCGCGGTCGAACCGCGCAGCCGCGCGGCCCTCGTCGGCCGCAACGGCGCCGGCAAGTCCACCCTGATGAAGGTGGTCATGGGCCTGATCGAGCCCGACAGCGGCGACCGTTCGGTCCAGTCCGCCGTCCGTTTCGCCTATGTGCCGCAGGAACCGGAAATCACCGGCGAAACCCTTCTGGACTACGCCTCGTCCGGCGAGGCCGAGACCTGGACGGCCGAGAGCTGGCTGGCCACCTTCGGCCTGGATCCCGAGAAATCGACCCAAGGCCTGTCCGGCGGCGAGACCCGACGCGCCGCCCTGGCCAAGGCCTTCGCCGAAGAGCCCGACCTGCTGCTGCTGGACGAGCCGACCAACCACCTCGACATCCTGGCCATCGAACTGCTGGAGAACGAGCTGATCCAGGCCCGGTTCGCCCTGCTGGTCGTCAGCCACGACCGCGCCTTCCTGAACCGCGTCACCAATACGGTCCACTGGCTGGAGAACCGCCGCGTCCGCACCCTGAACAAGGGCTTCGTCGAGTTCGACGAATGGTCGACCAAGGTGCAGGAGGAGGAAGCCGAGGCCCTGCGCCGCCTGACCAAGACCATCGAGCGCGAGACCGTCACCTTCTACTCCTCCATCACCGCCCGCCGCAGCCGCAGCGAGGGCCGCGCCCGCTCGCTGGACGCCCTGCGCGCCGAACGCGCCGAAAAGATGAAGGACGCCCCGCGCGAACTGTATCTGGGCGTCGATTCCGGCGGCACGTCGGGCAAGCTGGTCGCCGAGATCAAGGGCGTATCCAAGGGCTTCGCCGGCCGCACCCTGTTCAAGGACCTGACCACCCGCATCATGCGCGGCGACCGCCTGGGCGTCGTCGGCCCCAACGGGGCGGGCAAGACCACCCTGGTCAAGACCCTGCTGGGCGAGCTGGCCCCGGACGAGGGCACGGTCCGCATGGGCTCCAATCTGGAATCCGTCTATCTGGATCAGTCGCGCGAGGGGCTGAAGTCGGACATGACCCTGTGGGACGCCCTGACGCCGGGCGGCGGCGACAGCATCCTGGTGCGCGGCGTGTCCAAACACGTCGCCGCCTACGCCAAGGACTTCCTGTTTTCAGAGGCCCAGCTGCGCCAACCGATCTCGACCCTGTCGGGCGGCGAACGCAACCGCCTGCTGCTGGCCCGCGCCCTGGCCAAGCCGGCCAATCTGCTGATCCTCGACGAACCGACCAACGACTTGGACATGGACACGCTCGACAAGCTGGAAGAGCTGCTCGAGAACTATGACGGCACCCTGATCCTGGTCAGCCACGACCGCGACTTCATCGACCGGCTGTCCACCTCGACCCTGGCCCTGAACGGGCGCGGCGACATCGTCGAGACCCCCGGCGGCTGGACCGACTTCATCCGCCAGAACCCCGGCTTCCTGCGCCCCGGCGCCAATCCCCGCCCTCAGGACAAGGCCGCCGCCCAGCGCGCCGCCGAGGCCCCGCCCCCCGCTGTCGCCGCCAAGAAGGTCGGCAAGCTGACCTTCAAGGACGCCCACCGCCTGAAGGAGCTGGAGGCCCTGATCGACGCCCTGCCCGGCCAGATCGCCAAACACGACGCGACGCTGGCCGACCCCGGCCTCTACGCCCGCGACCCCAAGGCCTTCGACGCCGCCATGAAGGCCGCCGACAAGGCCCGCGCCGACCTGGAATCCGCCGAACTGGAATGGCTGGAGCTGGAAGAGAAGAAGGCGGCCCTGGCGAGCTAGCCTTCCTTTTCGTCGTCGCCTTCCGCGGGGGTCTTTGATCCCCCGCGGCGGTTCTGAGCCACGCCCACGGCGATGAAGGCGACGAGGCCGAAGGCGAACCACAGGCCGAAATCCTTGGTCAACAGGCCGATCAGCCCGAAGATCAGAAGCACGCCGAACGGAGTGAGCTTTTTCATGGCGTCGACCTTATGGCGGATTTCAGCGTTTGGCGAGTTGGCCGGCGCCGCCGCCCCTTGAAACCAAACCCGCCGTCACCCACTCCACTGACATGACCCTGCGCACCCATGTCGTCGATTTCGCCCCCGCCCAGCAGGCGGCCGTGCGGCGGATCAACGCTGTCCTGGCCCGGGCGCCGCGCCTGCGCACCGACGCCTGGCGGATCGACGCCGGGCAGCGGCTGTCGCTGTGGCTGGACGCAGCGGCCGGGGCGATCACCGTGCCGCGCCTGCGCAAGCGCGGCGTCACGGTCGAGATCGTGCAGACGAAAGGCGACCAGCCCGTGCCCTTGCGCATCCTGCGGCCCGAAGGTCCGCCTCGCGCCGTCATCCTGGACATCCACGGCGGCGGCTGGGTGCTGGGCAGCGCCGGGCTGAACGACCGGCTGAACGCCCATCTGGCCCGCCACGGCTTCTGCGTCGTCTCGGTGGATTACCGCCTGCTGTCCGAGCGGCGCGGAATCTATATCGAGGCCGCCATATCCGACTGTCTGGCCGCCGCCCACTGGACCGTCACCAATGTGGACCGGCTGGGCGCGGCGACCGTCTTCCTGACCGGCGAGTCCGCCGGCGCCCATCTGGCGGCCCTGACCGCCGTGGCCCTGCGCGACCAGGGGCTGATCGACCTGGTCAAGGGCTGCGTCTTCACCTACGGCGTCTTTGACCTGTCGGGCACGGAAAGCGTCCGCTCGGCCGACCCCGACACTCTGCTGTTCAACGGCCCCACGATGCAGGCCGACCTAGCCCGCCTGGCGCCCGAGCGCGACGAGGCGGGCCTGCGCCGTTCCGACGTCTCGCCCCTGTACGCCGACCTGACCGGCCTGCCGCCCGCCCTGTTCCTGGCCGGCGAATACGACCCGCTGTTCGAGGACAGCCTGTTGATGGCGACCCGCTGGGGCGAGGCGTCCGACACCGACCTGATCCGCGTTCCCGAAGTCCCCCACGGCTTCCTGCATTTCGGCGGCCCGGCCGCGCGGGGGGCGCGGGGGGCCGTCCGCGCCTGGCTCAACGGACGCCTGAAGTCATAAGGAAAATTCCCGATTGTAGGACTGAGGGATTTCACCTACCTCCCGAGACTTGAGCGCCGCGTGATGCGGGCATTGGGGGAGAAGTAAGCCTTTGAACCCGGACCTGTTTCGTCGCCCCCCCTTTGGCTATGGTCTGGCGATCTGCATCTGGCTGACGGCGCTCGGGACCCGCATGGCCCTGGCCGACTGGTTCCCGCCCGGCTTCCCCTATCTGACCTTCTTCCCGGCCGTGGTGGTCGTGGCCTATTTCGCCGGACTGTGGCCCGCGATCCTGACGGCCGTCCTGTCAGGTCTCAGCGCATGGTGGTTCTGGATCGGCGCGCCCGGTTTCGACTTGAGCTTGGCGACGGGGATGGCCCTGGCTTTTTACGTCTTCGTCATCGCCGTCGACATCTTCTTCATCATCGGCATGAACTCCGCGACCGACAATCTGCGGCGCGAGGTGGCGCGCAACGCCGCCCTGGCCGAGAGCCGCGACCTGCTGCTGAAAGAGGTCCAGCACCGCGTCTCCAACAATATCCAGGTGGTCAGCGCACTGCTGCGGCTTGAGGCCGGGATGTCGAAGGATCCCGCCGCCCGTCGCGCCCTCTCCGACGCCTCGGCGCGCACCGCCATGATCGCCAATGTGCAGCGCAGCCTGCTCGACGCCGACGGCGCGGCGGCGCCCTTCGACGACCTGGCGCGCCGGCTGGTCTGCGACGCCCTGAACGCCGCCGGCCGCACCGACGTGGCCGTCGTGGTCGAGGAAGCCCGGCACGCCCTGACGGCGGACGAGGCCACGCCGGTCGTCCTGATCCTGCTGGAATGCGTCAACAACGCCCTGGAACACGCCTTCCCCGACCGCCCCGGCCGCATCCACGTCCGCCTGTATGAGCAGGGGGCGGAACGCCGCCTGGAGGTGCGCGACGACGGCGCCGGACCGCCGCCGGGCTTCGATCCCGCCAAGGGACGCAGCCTGGGCCTGCGGATCGTCCTCGGCCTGGCGGATCAGCTTCACGGCCGCTTCAGCATCGTCGACGCCGCCCCCGGCGCCCTGTGTGTTCTCAGCTACCCAAAGCCCGCCGCGCACTGACGTCGCGTTTCTGTGGACAATACAAACCACTGATACGCCAAGGCGAATTTGATCCGTCCACCGATGTTCACAGGCTTGTCCACCGCCGCCGGGCCAATCGTGCACATCGGGGCGAGTTCGGGCGCTTGCCTCATAACGGGTTTCGCGAGAACGTCAACGGGCCGAGGGACACGGCGGCGCGGAAATCGGGGGAGACCCCGGCCTCAAGCGAACCGGCCCGGCTCTCCGACCCGGCGTGATCGGGCGATCTTCGGGTCGTAACGTGCGCCAGGCGGGATCCACGGCCCCGGTCTTCGACGGTCTCAGGATCGACGAAAGGCGGGGAACCGGATCGGGATCGACGGACGACGCGGCCGCAAGGCCGTGGAACGCCAGAGACCCGGAGCGCGACAGGATACAGCCGACCGCCCTTTCGGGTTCGCTCGAAACGGCGCTGACGCCAGGGTCCGACCCAGCCGGCCAAGTCCAACCCGGACTTGGCGAGGGGACGAAGAGCACGGGTTCCCCCCGAACGCTTCGTCCCCTCGCTCAATTGGGGCCGAATTCACAGACTTACGCTAGACAGACGCCGCCCCATCTGCACCCATGCCGTGCAGTTGGAGATCGTCATGCGCGCATTACAGACCGCCCTGTGCATCCTGGCCGCCGGCGCCGTAACGACGGCCGGTTCGGCGAAGGCCGACCCACGGCTGCAGGACGCGGGGCCGCCCCCACCGACGCCCTCGCCCATCAGCGTCAGGCCCGGCGTCCTGATCGGGCCGGCCCCATCGGTCGAGAACACCATCCTGCAGCTGCCACAGGCCGAAGCGACGTGCGAAGGCCTCGCGGTTCAGCCCTTCTACGCCGACGACCTGCCGGCGCAGCAGGCCGCGCGACGGGGGATGTCCGACGCAGAGACGATCCTGGCCTTCTCGGTCGCGTCGGATGGGCGCACGGTGGATATCCGTCCCGCCGACGCAGCCCCCGCAGCCTTCGACACCCTGCAGGCCGGTCTCGCCGCCTGGCGGTTTCCCGCCCAAGCGCGCAAGGATTGCCGCTTGACGATCCGCTGGCGCGGCGTTCGACTGGACGAGGCGGAAGTCCCGGACCTGCTGAACTATTTCGCCGTCACCCGGACCACCGGGGCCCTGCGCGACGCCGTGGCGAAACGCCTGGGCGGACAGGGCGCCGACTGCGGCGACCGGTTCGGCGGCCGCCGACCGGACACGGTTGTGTTTCCCGACTTTGAAAAAGGGCGCAAGCCCCCGCCCGGCGGCCGCAGTTGGTCCGTGACCCGCTGGAACATCGACGCCGATGGCCGCGCGACCGACGTCGAGACTCTCGGCTCGTCCGGCGACTTAGACCTGGACTCCGAGGCTCGCCGTGCGGCGGCCGAGACCCGGATGCAGCCCGGACCGGCCCGGACCGGCTGTGTCTACAATCTCTATCGCTCGGGCGGGACCCTCGCGGCTCCGCCGCTGACGCCGGAAGATCAGCGTGAAGACCCGCTGCAGCAATGCCCGCCGGCCGTCGCAGACCGGTTCGCCGTTCGGGCCAATCCCGTATTTCCGACCGTCTTCAACGAGCGCTCCATTGAGGGCTGGGCGTTGATCCGCTTCGACATCGCCCCCTGGGGCCAGATCGGCAACGTCTCGGTGATCGAGGCCCAGCCGGCCGCCGCCTTCGGCGTCGACGCCCTGCGGCTGGTGCAGTCCAGCCAGGCCACGCCGGGGTTCGAGGCCGGCGTCCGGTGCGTTGTTCCCGTCCGCTACAAGCTGCAGGACGAAACGGCCGCGCCCGACGTGGATCAGAACTGAACCCCCGCCTTCCCAAGGCCTGCATCCCCTCGTAAAGCAGGGCCATGATCCAGCTTGGGAATCGCCTGCTGACCCGTCGCCGCGCCCTGCTCGCGGGCGGCGCGGCCGTGGTCGGGGGGGCGGCGCTGGGCCTGCGCGCCTGCGACCGCTCAGAGGCGCCGGTGGATGAGCAGGGCCGGGTGCGGCTGCGTTTCGCCACCGACTGGCGGGCTCAGGCCGAACAGGGCGGCTTCTATCAGGCCCTGGCGACCGGCGCCTATGAGAAGCGCGGCCTGAACGTCCAGATCGTTCAGGGCGGGCCGGGCGTGAACGTGCCGCAACTGCTGGCCTCGGGCGCGGTCGAACTGGGCATGGGGTCCAACAGCTTCATCCCGATGAACCTGGTCGCGGCCGGGGCGCCCGTTAAGGCCGTCGCCGCCTTCTTCCAGAAGGACCCCCAGGTCCTGATCGCCCACCCGGACCCCGCGCTGGAGACCATCGCCGATCTGAAGGGCCGGCCCTTCCTGCTGGCCGACGCCTCGATCAACGCCTTCTGGGTCTGGCTGAAGGCCAAATACGGTTTCACCGACGACCAGGTGCGCAAATACACCTTCAACCTGGCGCCCTTCCTGGCCGACGAGCGGGCGGTGCAGCAGGGCTATCTGACCAGCGAACCCTACACCATCGAACAGGAGGCGGGGTTCGAGCCCAAGGTCTTCCTGCTGGCGGACGAGGGCTATCCCTCCTACGCCGCCATGGTTCTGGCCCCCAACGCCTTTGCGCGCGACAACGCCACGGCCCTGCGCAGCTTCATCGCCGCCTCGGCCGAGGGCTGGCGCGACTATCTGCGGGGCGATGCGGCGCCGGGCGACGCCCTGATCCGCAAGGACAATCCGGAAATGACCCAGGCCATCCTGGACCAGGCCCGGCAGAAGCTGCGCGACAACGCCATCGTCGACGGGGGCGACGCCGCCCTGTACGGCCTGGGCGCCATGACGGCCGACCGCTGGCAGGCCTTCTTCGAGGTGGTCAGCCAGGCGGGGGTGTTCGACCCCGGCCTGAACTGGCGCGAGGCCTTCACCGACAACTATCTGCCGGGCCGTGGCTGATCCCATCGCCGCGCTGCGGGGGGTCGTCGTCGACTGGCCCGGCCGCGCGCCGCTGGGCCCCATCGACCTGAGCGTGGCGCGGGGCGAGATCGTCGCCCTGGTCGGGGCCTCGGGCGCCGGCAAGTCCACGACATTGCGCCTGCTGGCGGGGCTTCAGACGCCCAGCCGGGGCGAGGTGATCCGCGCCCTGGGGGTCGGCCGTACCGGCTTCGTCTTCCAGAGCCCGACCCTGATGCCCTGGGCCGACGCCGTCGCCAATGTGGCCCTGCCGCTGGAGCTGGCGGGCGTGGCCCGGCCCCAGGCCCGTTCGCGCGCGGCCCAGGCCCTGGGCGCGGTCGGCCTGGGCGACCGGCCGGACGCCCGGCCGTCGCAGCTGTCGGGCGGCATGGCGATGCGCGCCGCACTGGCCCGCGCCCTGATCACCGCCCCCGACCTGCTGTTGCTGGACGAACCCTTCGCCGCCCTGGACAGCGTCACCCGCCGCCGCCTGATCGAGGATCTGCACGCCCTTTGGGCCGCCGCCGAGCCCCGGCCCGCCATGGTCTTCGTCACCCATGATGTCGAGGAGGCCGTCTATCTGGCCCAGCGGGTCGTGGTG
>NZ_JMQR01000115.1:0-9819 GCF_000698025.1 Brevundimonas sp. EAKA
GCCCCCCCCCCCCCCCAACCTTCAGTGGGGGGTCCGGGCCCGGGTTCCGAACGTGCCGCCGCCCCCGCTGGTGAACACCACGCCAACGAAGAAGGAAGACCGGGTCGAGTACACGGGTCCGCCCGTGAACATTCCTGGACCGCCGCCGCCTCCGGCTCCGCCGGCTCCGCCGCGTCCGTCCACGATCACGAACGTGCAGTGGTCGCGTCAGCCGCGTCCGACCGCCGACGACTTCCCGGCTCGCGCTTTGGAACGGGAAATCAGCGGATCGGCCACGGTCGAGTGCACCGCTCGGTCTAACGGCTCTCCGGCGAACTGCCGCGTGGTGTCGGAAGAGCCTGCGGGTATGGGCTTCGGTCGGGCCGCTGTCCGCGTGGTTCAGCGTGGACAACTGTCCCCGCGTACCGTCGATGGCGCGGCTCAGGACGCCACCTTCCGCGTCCGGGTGCCCTTCACCCTCGGGTAAGGCGCTCCGTCGAAGAAAACAGACGCCTCGGAGAGCGATCTCCGGGGCGTTTTTCTTTTATGCCGCGCGGTGACGAAATCTGATGAAGCCGCTTGATCCCCTGCCGCAGTCCCGGTAGAGAACGCGCCTCGCGATGCGCGGGCCGCCTTAGCTCAGTTGGTTAGAGCGCCGGTTTGTGGAACCGGAGGTCCTCAGTTCAAGCCTGAGAGGCGGTACCATCGCGCAGCGCGGCCGGGCTTGCGGCCCGCCGCTGCAGTGACCATCTCCTGATCGTCGGCGTCTTTGACGCTGATCCCCCACATCGACAGGAGAGCGCAATGAAGACGCGCAAGTTGGGCCTGAACGGTCCCGAGGTTTCGGCCATAGGCCTGGGCTGCATGGGCATGAGCGCCTTCTACGGCGGCGCGGACGAGGGACAGTCCATATCCGTCATCCACCGCGCCCTCGACCTGGGCGTCACCCTGTTCGACACGGCCGAGATGTACGGCCCGCACACCAATGAGATGCTGGTCGGCAAGGCGCTGAAGGACCGGCGCGATCAGGCCTTTATCGCCACCAAGTTCGGCATCAACTACAACGCCGACCGCTCCAAGCTTCTGGTCGACGGCAGCCCGGCCAATGTCCGCCGCGCCATCGAGGGCAGTCTTCAGCGTCTCGGCGTCGATCACGTCGATCTGTATTATCTGCATCGGGTCGATCCCGACACGCCGATCGAGGAGACGGTCGGCGCCATGGCCGAACTGGTCAAGGAGGGCAAGGTCCGCTTCCTGGGCCTGTCCGAGGCCGCGCCGGACACCCTGCGCAAGGCCCATGCGACCCATCCGATCACCGCCCTGCAAACCGAATATTCGCTGTGGACGCGGGACCCGGAAGACGAATTGTTCGCGGTCGTGCGGGAACTGGGCATCGGCTTCGTGCCCTACAGTCCGTTAGGTCGGGGCTTCCTGTCCGGCGACATCAAGTCCATCGACGATCTGGAGGCGGACGACTTCCGCCGCACCAATCCGCGTTTCATGGGCGAGAATTTCCAGAAGAACCTGGATCTGGTCGAGGCGGTGAAGGCCATCGCCGCCGACAAGGGCGTGACCGCCGCCCAACTGGCCCTGGCCTGGGTCCTGGCCCAGGGCGAGGATCTGGTTCCGATCCCCGGCACCCGCCGCATCGCTACTCTGGAACAGAACGCCGCCGCGACGGACATCGTCCTGACGCCGGAAGACCTGGCGCGCATCGATGCGGTCTTCCCCAAGGGCGCGGCCGTGGGCCACCGCTACGCCGAGGCGGCGCGGGCGGCCCTGAACCGCTAGGGGCGCAGGCCGCCCGAGGCCGATCCGTCAAGCCTGACGGCAGGCATGAAAAGGCCCGGCCGGAGCGATCCGGCCGGGCCTTCGTCTGTCTGGGTCGGGCCTACTGGATGCGGGTCCAGGTCTGGGTCTTGCACAGGGGGGCGACGACACAGCCGCGCAGGTTCAGGCTGTTGTCGTTGGTCATGGTGATGGTGCCGCGATAGGTGCGGCCGTCGGCCGGGTTATAGACCGAGCCGTTGCGCCATTCGGTCGGGCCGCCGGTGAAGCCGGTCAGCATCGGCAGGTTCCGCAGGGTGCGGCTACGCAGGGCGGTGTCGCGATTATGCTCGTCCCGGACGTCGGCGTCCGCCCGGATATGGTTCGACGTCACCAGGGTTCCACACAGGGCCTGGCCGCAACGGGCGATCCGCACCTGGCCGCCGTTGGTCGGGGTCTGCCACAGGCCGGTCGGATCCGCGGCCAGGGCGGGAGAGGCGAGCGCAGGCGCCAGGGCGGCGGCGGCCAGCATGATCTTGGTCTTCATGGTCGTTCCCTTTTCTCGGGCCGGTTCGGCGACCCGTTGATATGCAGGGTGATCCGGGTTTCGGTTCAAAACAAGGCTGAACTGATCCCCTATCGCCAATGAAAACCGGACCTTAGGGAAGCTTTCGTGGCGTTCAGCCGGGTCGCCTTGACCTTGTGGCGCGGCAAGCGTCTGATCTGGCGAAACAAGCCTTGGGAGACACCATGGGCGATCGGCCAGGAAACGATCACGGAAGCCTGATCAAACAGGCGCTCGACAACGGCGCCGAGCCGGCGCGTTCGGCCCTGGCCGCATCCTGGCGTCGGTCCATGTCGCTGTACGGCCTGGATCCCGAGGACGGCGGCCGTCCCCAGACCCTGACCGAGGCGCAACTGCATGAGGCGCGCCAGGCCATGGAGCCGATGACGCGGGCGGCGCAAGGGGTGCTGGATCGGCTGTTCCTGGCCGTCGGCGACACCGGCTGCTGCATCCTGCTGACCAATGCCGACGGGGTGCCGCTGGAGCGCCGGGGCGCGGCGGCGGATGACGACATCTTTCGCCGCTGGGGGCTATGGCCCGGCGCCATATGGTCCGAGGCGGTCGAGGGCACCAACGGCATCGGCACGGCCCTGGCGGAACACCGGCCCCTGACCATCCATCGGGACCAGCATTTCCATACCCGCAACACGGCCCTGAGCTGCACCAGCCATCCGATCCACGATCATCTGGGACGCCTCGCCGGTCTGCTGGACGTCTCGTCCTGCCGGGCCGATGCGACCGCGGGCGTGCTGGGCCTGATCGCGGCGGCCGTGGCGGATGCGGCGCGGGCCATCGAGGCCCAGACCTTTCGTCAGGCCTTCTCCCAGGCGCGGATCGTCCTGGCCGGGGATCCGGTCGAGCGGAATACGGCGGCCCTGCTGGCGGTCGATCGGGACGACCTGGTGATCGGCGCCACCCGCGCGGCCCGCCTGGCCCTGTCCATCACCGACGAGCGGATCGCGGCCCAACTGGCGGCGTCAGAGGTCCTGGGGGCGGGCTGTGTCGAGACGGAGCTGCTGGAGGCCGAGCGCGGGGCGGTGCGTCGCGCCCTGGCGCGCAGCGGGGGCAATGTCTCGGCCGCCGCGCGGGCCCTGGGGATCAGCCGTGCGACCCTGCACCGCAAGCTGCACCGGCTGGGGCTTTCGCGCGAACCTCACTGAGCCGACTGTCGCAGGCGTGCGACAGGTTTGCGCTGCACCATGAACGGCCCGTCTGGCGGATCGGCCGGGGCAGGCAGAGCTTCCCGTCCCAACGACGTCGGCAATCGACGCCCGAGGGAACGTTAGGAGTGTTTCATGACCAAACCCGAATTCGCGCGCGCCGCGACCCCCAAGTTCAAGACGCGCTATGACAATTTCATCGGCGGCCAGTGGGTCCCGCCGGTCAACGGCCGCTATTTCGAGAACACCTCCCCGGTGAACGGCCGCGTCCTGTGCGAAGTCGCACGCTCGGACGCGGCCGACGTCGAACTGGCCCTGGACGCCGCCCATGCCGCCAAGGACGCCTGGGGCAAGACCAGCGTCGCTCAGCGCGCCGTCATCCTGAACAAGATCGCGGACCGGATCGAAGCCAATCTCCAGGCCGTGGCCGAGGCCGAGACCTGGGACAACGGCAAGCCGGTGCGCGAGACCCTGGCCGCCGACATTCCCCTTGCCATCGACCATTTCCGCTATTTCGCCGGCTGTATCCGCGCGCAGGAAGGCGGAATCTCGGAGCTGGACCACGACACGGTCGCCTATCATTTCCATGAGCCGCTGGGCGTAGTCGGCCAGATCATCCCGTGGAACTTCCCCATTCTGATGGCGACGTGGAAGATCGCCCCGGCCCTGGCGGCGGGCAATTGCATCGTGATGAAGCCGGCGGAACAGACCCCGGCCTCGATCCTTCTGCTGATCGAACTGATCCAGGACCTGTTGCCCGCAGGTGTGCTGAACATCGTATCCGGCACGGGCGCCGAGGTGGGCGAGCCCCTGGCGACCAATCCGCGGATCGCCAAGATCGCCTTCACCGGTTCGACCGCCGTGGGTCAGAAGATCATGGAGTATGCCACCAAGAACATCATTCCGGTGACGCTGGAGCTGGGCGGCAAGTCGCCGAACATCTTCTTCAAGGACGTGATGGACGCCGACGACGCCTTCCTGGACAAGGCGCTGGAAGGCTTCGCCATGTTCGCCCTGAACCAGGGCGAGGTCTGCACCTGCCCGAGCCGGGCCCTGATCCATGAAGACATCTATGAGGCCTTCATCGCCAAGGCCATCGCCCGGGTCGAGGCCATCGTCCAGGGCGACCCGCTGGACCCGGCCACCATGGTCGGCGCCCAGGCGTCGGAACAGCAGCTGAAGAAGATTCTCAGCTATCTGCAGATCGGCAAGGACGAGGGGGCCGAGGTGCTGACGGGCGGCGAACAGTCGCTGCTGCCGGACGACCTGTCGGGCGGCTATTACGTCAAGCCGACCGTGTTCAAGGGCACCAACGACATGCGGGTCTTCCAGGAGGAGATCTTCGGTCCCGTCCTGGCCGTGACCACCTTCAAGACCTTCGAAGAGGCGATGGAGATCGCCAACGACACCGAATACGGCCTGGGCGCCGGGGTTTGGTCGCGCGACATGAACACCGCCTATCGCGCGGGTCGTACCATCCAGGCCGGTCGGGTCTGGACCAACTGCTATCATCAGTACCCGGCGCATGCGGCCTTTGGCGGCTACAAGAAGTCCGGCATCGGGCGAGAGAACCACCGGATGATGCTGGACCACTATCAGCAGACCAAGAACCTGCTGGTCAGCTACAGCCCCGACAAACTGGGCTTCTTCTGATCTGCATCAAGGATGGCCGGTTCCGGATCGGCTATTCTCCGATCGCTCTCTGATCCGTCTGTCCGGAGAGCTAACTCCCAGGCGGGCGGGCCGGTGTCCTGCTTCCGGTCCGCCCGTTCCCCCAAATCGATGAGGATGTTCCATGTCCAGAACCATGAAGGCCGCAGTCGTGCGCGCATTCGGCCAGCCGCTGACCATCGAGGAGGTGGCGGTCCCCGAGCCGGGTCCGGGCCAGATCCAGGTCAAGATCGAGGCCTCTGGCGTCTGTCACACCGATCTGCACGCCGCCGAGGGCGACTGGCCGGTCAAGCCGAATCCGCCCTTCATTCCGGGCCACGAGGGCGTCGGCTATGTCTCGGCTGTGGGGGCGGGGGTCACTCTGGTCAAGGAGGGCGACCGGGTCGGGGTGCCGTGGCTCTACTCGGCCTGCGGCCACTGCAAACACTGCCTGGGCGGCTGGGAGACCCTGTGCCACGACCAGCAGAACACCGGATATTCGGTCAACGGCGGGTTTGCGGAATACGCCATCGCCGACCCCAACTACGTCGGCCATCTGCCGGCCAACGTCAGCTTCACCGACATCGCCCCGATCCTGTGCGCCGGGGTGACGGTCTACAAGGGGCTGAAGATGACCGACACCAAGCCGGGCGACTGGGTGGTGATCTCGGGCATCGGCGGCCTGGGCCATGTGGCGGTTCAGTACGCCAAGGCCATGGGGCTGAACGTCGCCGCCGTGGACGTGGACGACGCCAAGCTGGACCTGGCGCGGCGGCTGGGCGCGACCGTGACGGTCAACGCCAAGACGTCCAACGACCCCGCCGCCGACATCAAGGCCCAGACCGACGGCGGCGCCCAGGGCGTGCTGGTCACGGCCGTCTCGCCCAAGGCCTTCGAACAGGCGGTCAACATGACCTCGCGCGGCGCGACCGTGGCCCTGAACGGCCTGCCGCCCGGCGACTTCCCCCTGTCGATCTTCGACATGGTGCTGAACGGCACCACGGTGCGCGGCTCCATCGTCGGCACCCGTCTGGACCTTCAGGAGGCGCTTCAGTTCGCCGCCGACGAGAAGGTCAAGGCCACGGTCTCGGTCGAGCCGCTGGAGAACATCAACAGCATCTTCCAGCGGATGCGCGACGGCCAGATCGAGGGCCGGATCGTGATGACGATCTGAAATCGACGCGATCCCTCTACAAAAAATAGAGTCTATTTCGTCTATTTCGTCTATTTCCGACGTCCAAAGCCGTTGCGTCAGGATGTCGGATCGCGATGTCAAAGACCTGGGCGAGATCATAGGCCCGTCGGCGAACGTGCTGGGTTGGCGGCTTGAATCATTTTCAAGCCACTGATCCCTCGACGGTTTTCCTGCGGAATTAGGAGGGCTGGGCGGTCCCAGCCCTCGCATCAGGCGGGCGACCGCGCGGTTCGCCCTTCCTTCTGCGGCTTCACCCCCAGCAACAGGCCCAGCCATCCGATCCGGCGCGCGATCTCGTAGGCGAGGAGGCAGCCCAGGGCGGTGATCAGGATCAGCAGACCGGCCTCCACGCCCAACGGCAGGTGGAGTGCGGCCAGATTATAGGCCCCCACGACCGTCACCGTCTGGTGCACGATATAGAAGGGGAAGACCCCTGCCGAGAGATAGCGCAGAGCCGGAGCGTCCCGGTTCAGCCATCGCGCGCCGAAGCCCAGGATGGCGGCGATGAAGCCCGCCTGATCCAGCGCATAGACAATCCGCATCGCCTGTCTGAGTGGCTCGGACGGATTGACGTCGCCGCGATAGACCCAGGCATAGGTCGCCCAGGCCGCCCAGCTGCACAGGGCGATGATCAGGGCGGGCCAGCGCAGCCGCATCAGGGTCTGACGCGCCTCCTCGGACCGGGCGATCAGATAGCCGAACAGGAAGGCGCCGAAGCTGAGCGCGTGGTTGTACCAGTCGTCGGTAAGGGCATGGGTGATCTCGAACCGGGGCGCCAGGAACCAGCGGATCAGGATCAGATACAGGACCGGCCAGACCACCAGCCCCCATCCCCGAAATACTCGATCCCCCACCGCCTGAAGGGCGCGCCGGACGGCCGGAAAGGCGATCATCACCGTCAGCAACAGACTGTAGGGCAGCAGATAGGCGATGAACCACAGGTGGTTCCACGTCGGCGTGGTCAGACAGCCGTCTGCGTCGCACCAGTGGCCGGTCGAGGTGGCGTACCGCACCCAAAAGTCCTTGAGCACCGGTCCGTGCGCGGGGTCCGCGATCCCCAGGCCCTTGGCCGCCTCGACGATCTCGTAATAGCTCTGGGGCGGTACGATGACGAACATGCCGAACAGAAGCGGCGGCAGCAGGCGCAGGGTGCGTGATCCGGCCAGCGCCCATCCGCTTTTGCCGCGCGCCTCGAACCCGTCCGCCAGAAAACGGGTCGCACAACCCGAGACCAGAAACAGCAGGGTCAGCCGCCACGGGCCCGTCATCATCATGATCGGCTCGAGCGCCTCGATCTGACGCGGACTCTTCACGTGCCAGTCCCAGGGCACATAGAACATGCCGACGTGATAGAGGATCAGCAGCATGAAGGCGCCGACACGGATCCAGTCCAGATCGTATCGTCGGCCCGACATCGCGGACGATGACACGAGCGGGGGCGGAACAGACATGCGAGAACTCCATGGCGAATGATGCAGGCCCCGTCCTCGCGAAACGACGGGCGGGTCAGCAATCGTCTGGGGCCGTGCGGTCGCCTGGCGGGGACGGCGCCGGGGTCGTCGGGACGAACGGCGCGCGTGTCGTGACGAGCGGATGGACGGCTATCGCGCGACGCCTGAACGGTCGCGATCTGTGGCGGTGCGCCCTGGCGGTGCTGGCCTTTTCGCTGATCAACACGCCGGTCAACATCCTGACGGCCCAGGCGGACAATCCGGATGTGGCCGCCTGGAAGCCCATGGTCTGGGAGGTGTCGAGCACCCTCACCCTGATGGCGGTGATCTGGATTCCCTGGCTGGCCGCCAGTCTGGCGCCGCCGGACGAGGCGGCGGGCGAGGGATGGCGGCCCAAGGCGCGGTTCGCCGTGATCCATCTGGCGGCGCTACTGACCTATTCGGCCCTGCACGTCAGCGGTTTCGTGGCGCTGAGGAAGCTGGGCTATGTCGTCATGGACGCGGGCGTCTATCAGTTCGGCGACCGGTTCCCCTATGAGCTGCGCAAGGACCTGGTGGCCTATGTCCTGCTGGTCGGGGGCTTCCTGCTGACCGCCTATCTGCGGCGGCGGCGCGATGAACCGGTGCGGCCGGTCAGTTTCGACATCCGCGACGGCGCCCGCATCATCCGCGCGCCCCTGGCCGACATCCTGGCCGTCAGTTCGGCTGGGAACTATGTCGAGTTCCTGCTGGCGGACGGGCGGCGTCCGCTGATGCGCGCGACTCTGGCGGCGGTGGAGGCCGAACTGTCGCGGTTCGGCTTCGTGCGGGTCCATCGCTCGTGGCTGGTCAATGCGGCGCGCGTCACCGGCTTGCAGCCCGACGGCTCCGGCGACTGGACTGTGGAATTGGGGGCGGTCAATGCGCCCCTGTCACGCCGCTATCCCGCCGCCCTGGCGACGCTGCGGGGCTAGCCGACCAAGGCCAGCCATTCGTCCTCGGTCAGGACCTGAACCCCGTGCTTCTCGGCGTCCTTCAGCTTGGAGCCGGCGCCGGGGCCGGCGACGAGGTAGTCGGTCTTTTTGGACACGGAGCCCGAGACCTTGGCGCCCAGGCTTTCGGCGCGGGCCTTGGCTTCGTCGCGGGTGAAGCGTTCCAGGGCGCCGGTGAAGACCACGGTCTTGCCCGCGACCGGGGTGTCGGACTTGGGCCGTTCGGCGTCGAGGATCTGGGTCAGCTCGGCCTCCAGCGCGGCGACGACCTGAAGATTGTGCGGCTCGTGGAAGAAGTGGGCCAGGGCCAGGGCGGCGACGGGGCCGACGCCGGTCACGCCGGCGATCTGGTTCAGGATTTCGGACGGGCCTTCCTCGCGTGCGACGCGGGCCAGCTCGACCAGGCCGGACCAGTCGTCCGTCATCCCAGAGACTTGGATCGCCAGAGACCGGCGAGCGGGGGCGGCCATGCCGGGGAAGGCCTGGCTGATCTTCATGTCCATGGTCGCCTCGGGCCAGGGATCGGCGGCGGGGGGCGTCGCCTCGGCCATCAGGGTCAGGACGCGGGGCGATATGGCGTGGGCGCCGGCCAGGGCGGTCCAGGCGTCGGACGGCACGCCCGAGGCGGCCTGGAGACAGGCGGCCTTCAGCGCGGGCCAGCTCTCGAAGGCGCGGGCCAGGACGATGGAGGTCTGTTCGCCGATGTCGCGTATGCCCAGGCCGAACAGGAACCGGTCCAGCGTGATGATGCGGCGGGCGTCGATGCCGGCGACCAGGTTGCGGATGCTGGTCTCGCCATAGCCGTCTTCGCGTTCCAGTTCCTTCAGCCGCGCCTCGTCGCGGGCCAGGCGGAAGATGTCGGCCGGTTCCTTGATCCAGCCGCGCGCATTGAAGGCGGCCAGCTGTTTCTCGCCCAGGCCCTCGATGTCGAAGGCGCGGCGGCCGACGAAGTGTTTGAGCCGTTCGACGATCTGGGCGTCGCAGATCAGGCCGCCGGTGCAGCGGCGCTTGACCTCGTCGCCTTCGCGCACCGCCTCGGAGCCGCAGACCGGACATTTGTCGGGGAAGACATAGGGGACGG
>NZ_JMQR01000116.1:0-9651 GCF_000698025.1 Brevundimonas sp. EAKA
AAGTGCGCGGGCGGGGGGGGGGGGGGGCGGCCCGACCGGGATGGCCGGGGAGGCCTCAGGAGGGGGCGGGGTCCGAGAAGCCCACGGGGTGGTAGCCCCCCACCACCGGCCCACGGCAATCTTGCGGTTCTTGGGCGAATTACCGGGGGAAAGGCCCGCCCGCCGCGCCCGAACCGGTGAACATCAGGGCGTCGATCCCGGCGTCGAGCAGGGCCGCCCCGGTCTCGCGCCCGCCCTGGACGACATTGACCACGCCGGTCGGCAGGTCGGCGGTGGCAAAGGCCTCGGCCATGACCTGACCGACCAGGGGCGTCTCCTCCGACGGCTTGAACACGACGGTGTCGCCGGCCAGCAGGGCGGGGACGATATGGCCGTTGGGCAGGTGGCCGGGGAAGTTGAACGGGCCCAGCACCGCCGCAACGCCGTGTGGACGGTGGCGCAGGGTCGCCCGGCCGAAGGCTGTGTCGCTGGTCCGTTCGCCCGTGCGTTCGTCATAGGCGCGAATGGAGATGTCCACCTTGCCGATCATGGCGGCGGCCTCGGTCTTCGTCTCCCACAGGGGCTTGCCGGTCTCGCGGGCGATGGCCTCGGCGATCTGGGGCGCGCGGTCCTTCAGCACGGCCTGATAGCGTTTGACGGCGTCGATGCGGTCGGCGCGTGGGGCGTCGGCCCAGGCGGGGAAGGCGGCGCGGGCGGCGTCGACGGCGGCTTGGACCTGAACCGGACTGGCGGCCTCGCCTTCCCAGTTCACGGCTTCGGTGGCGGGGTCGGTGGAGTTGAAAATGGTCATGGCTCTATTCCAGTCCGCTCATCACGATTTCACCCGCACGCTGGCGCCGGCGCCCACCTTCAGGGCCGCAGCGGTCTCGGCGCCGATGCGAACCGTGTCGCCGTCGATGTCCGCCTTGGCGCGGACGGCGCGGAAGGCGGCGATGCTGTCGGTCGAGATCAGGGCCGGCAGTTCGGCCTCGACCCGGTCGGTGATCTCGACCGTCAGGCGGCGCGCGTCGCGCACGGTGCGGATATTGTCGCGCCCGCACGACACGGTCGGACCGGCGTCGAAGATGTCCACCAGACCGTTGGGCCTGAAGCCTTCGCTTTCCAGCAAGGCCATGGCCGGTACGCCCTGGGGGTGGACCTTGCCGATCACGGCGCGCGCCGGCTCGGGCAGCAGCTCGGTATAGATCGGGTGGCGCGGGGCCAGGTCCAGGATGAATTGTTTGTCGGTCGATCCGCTCATCCGGTCGGCGTGATCAAACTCCATCGGGAAGAACTTGTGCGCCACATGGTCCCAGAACGGGCAGGCCCCGTCTGGCGAGAAGACGCCGCGCAACTCGGCCAGCACGTTCTCGGCGAACAGTTCGGGCTGGGCGCCGATCAGCATGTAGCGCGACTGGCTCAGCAGGCGACCCGCCCCGCCCTTCCTCCGATCGGCCTTGAGGAACAGCGACCCGACCTCGGTCCAGCCCGTGCATTCATTGACCAGCACCAGGGTCTGGTGATCCAGCTTGACCCCGAGGGACGGCGAGGAGGCCGTGTTGTTGACGATGCGGAACGAGAAGAAGGGCCGCTTCAGCCCCACGGTCGCCTTGACCGATCCGACCCCGTCGATGTCGCCGGTGTCGCCGTCTTCCAGCATCAGGGTGTACCAGGCCTCCTGCGGCGTGACCTCGCCCCGGAAACTGGCCTGGCTCAGCTCCAGCCGTTCCGCCAGGGCGTCGGGATCTTCCGGCAGGCTGGTGAAGCCGGGACCGGACAGGATGGCCAGTTCCAGCAGATAGTCGAGATCGGCGGGGCCGGCGGGACGGACGACGAGCATTCAGAGGGTTTCCATCCGCAGGGCTTTGAGTTTGGCCGCGTCGATCTCGCCCGAGGCGATCTTGCACAGGATCAGGGCGCTGAGCTGGGCGCGTTCGACGAAGCTTTCGGGCCAGGCGAACTCCTGGTCCGAATGGATGTCGCCGCCCCGGACGCCCAGGGTGTCGATGTTGGGCAATCCGGCGGCGTGGAGGTTGTTGCCTTCGCAGACGCCGCCCGAAGGCTTCCAGGCGATGGGCTGGCCCAGCAGGGCGCCGGCTTGTTTCACCGCCTCGAACAGGGCCGTCTGGGCGGCGTCCATCGGCTTGGGCGGACGGGTGAAGCCGCCGTGCAGGTCCAGGGTCAGACCCTCGAACGGCGGCGTGGCGGCGATGGCGTGGACCGAGGCGTCGATCCAGTCGGCGGCGGCCTTGTCTGGCACACGCACGTTGAACCGCACCACAGCGTTGTCGGCGACGACGTTCAGGGCCCCGCCGCCCGAAATCTTGGCTACATTGACGGTGACGCCGTCCTTCTGGCCGTTCAGCCCGTGAAGGGCGGCGGCGATCATGGCCGCTCCCGCTATGGCGTTGCGGCCCTCTTCGAAGGCGCGGCCGGCATGGGCGGCCTTGCCCGTCACGATCAGATGATAGTTGCCGCTGCCCTTGCGCGCACCGGCCAGGGTGCCGTCCGCCAGGGCCGGTTCATAGGTCAGGCCGACATGGCCGCGCGCGCCCAGTTCGGCCAGCAGCGGGGCCGAGGCGGGCGAGCCGATCTCCTCGTCGGGGCTGAGCAGCACGGTCCAGCCGACGCCGTGCTTTTCGGGGTGGGTCTCGAAGGCGTCCAGCGCGGCCAGCAGCACGCTGATCCCGCCCTTCATGTCGGCGACGCCGGGGCCGTTCAGGGCGCCGTCCGCGCGGGTCGTGACGGTCTGGAAGCGGCTGTCGGCAGGGAAGACGGTGTCGTAGTGGCCGGTCAGGACGACCTGGATCGGCGCCTCGGGACGGGCGGTGATCTTCAGCGCGTCGGCGTGAGCCTCGGTCCGCACCGAGCCGTCGTCGGCGACGGTGGTGGAGCCCTGGGTGGCGATCCGTTCGACGACGGCGCCGGGCAGGGCCCTGGCTACGGCCTCCAGCGCGTCCAGCACGGCGTTCAAACCGGCGGCGTTGCGGCTGCCGGAGTTGATGTTCGCCCAGTCGATGGTGCGGCCGATAATCGCCTCGCGTCGCGCGGCGACGTGGTCGAGGACGGCCTGGTCCGTGGTCAGAATCCGCATCGGCCGGACCCTAGCCGTCGCGGGGCCAAAGGTGAAGGTCGCGTGGGGCACGTCGGGCGGCTGAGGCTTAGTTCCGGTTCGGGCGGCGGTCGGTGCGCTGGCCGGCTTCGCGGCTTTCGCGGCGCCAGCGGATCGACAGGCTGGTGTCGCCCTGACCGCCGAACTGCGAACTGATGGCCAGGTTGCGGCGCGGCTGCCATTCGACCTTGACCGCCGCCCCGCCTTCGCCGCCGCCGATGACCTCCAGATAGACGTTGTCGGTGATGTAGCGACCGCCGGCGACCGTCACGGCCGAGGCCTGGCCGCCGAAGGACAGACGGTCAAGCCCGGCCAGTTCGCGCAGGTTCCCGATCACGTCGAAGCCGCCGCCGCCCGCCAGGGCCGCGACCCCGGCGGCCAGTTGCGCCGCCTCGAACGGCGACAGTTGCGAGGCCGAACGGCCGAACAGCACCTGCGACAGGATTTCGTCCTGGGGCAGGGCGGGGGTGGACGTCAGGGCGATCTTCGGCTGGTCGGCCGTGCCGGTCACGGCGATGGAGGCGGTCAGGGCCGTATCCTCGCGCGTCGCCGACAGGTTCAGGCGGATCTGCTTCGGATCGGTCGACAGGGTCACGCGGCCGGTGTCGTTGAAGATGAACCGCTTGCCCGCGAACTCGTAATCGCCGCGCACCACATTGGCCGTGCCGGTCAGTTGCGGCTGGGCGATGGTGCCGCGCACCCGGGCGTTGACGTCGAGCACGACGTTCAGGCCGCGGCCGCTGACCCGCACCTTGCCGCCGGTCGAGCGCAGGGCGATGTCCATGCCGATCTGCGGCCCGCGTTGACGGGCCTCGGTCTCGACCGGATCGCCGCCGGGACGATTGATCTCGACCACGTCCATCGAGACGATGCCGGTGGCGCCGGGCACTTCCGGCTCGATCCGGGCCTCGTCGATATTCATCTGGCCCGACAGCTGGATGTTGCCGTCCTGACCGCGAACAATGGTGATCGGACCCGAAGCGCGGGCCTCGCCGATATCGTTGTCGATGACCCGGAACCGCGTGAGGTTCAACTGCGCCGTCGAGCCCGAGCCTTCGCGCAGCCCGATCCGGCCCTGGCCGGCGACGGTGCCGCCGGCGGTGTCATTGGCGGTGAAGGTCTCGATCAGGGCCGTGGTGTCGTCGAAGCTTGTCCTCAGAGTCAGGTCGCCCAGGACCAGGCCGACCGCCTTCTCGCGATAGGAGCCCTGGGTCAGGTCGAACCGTCCGTTCAGGCGCGGCGCGGCTAGGGTGCCGCCGAGGGTCGCCTGGCCCGCCACCTGGCCCGCCAGACTGCGGTCGCCGCCCAGGAACAGGTCCCAGATCGGCTGGATCTGGCCGTTGATCGAAACATTGCCGGACATGGGCCGCTGGCGGGCGATGGCCAGACGCAGCGGGGCGGCCGAGGCCTCGACCGGCAGGACGACATCGGCCGCCGCCTGGACCGCGCCCTCGTCGGACGCCGTCGCCTTGATCGTCAGGCTGTTGTTGACCAGGGTCGCGTCCAGCCGGCCGTCGACCGAAAGCCCGCTGGGGGCGTCGATGCTGCGGACATCCGCCAGGGTGACGTTGGCCGCCCCGGACAGGTCGTCGCCCGCGCCGCGCAGGGCGACCCGCCCGGTGGCGCGGCCGCGGAGATTGGGCGACAGGGTCTGCAGGTCCACGCTGGTCAGGTCGGCCTGGATGATCGCCGTGCGCGCGTCCTGACGCAGATCGGCCAGCAGCACGCCGCTGCCGACGCCCAGGTCCAGGTGGGCTGTCCGGCTCTGGCCGTTCAGGGTGATCATGGCGGCGCTGCGGGTGGTGAAGGCCACCTCGCGCACCCGGCCGCCGCCGCGCAGGGTCAGGGTCTGGGCGGCCCCGCGCCGCGAATAGACGCCTGTGCCGTTGAACTGGGCGGGGACACCGCCGCCGACGTCCAGCGCCAGGGTGAAGGGCAGGTTGTCCAGCGTGCCGCGGCCGTCCAGGTCGATGGTGCGGATGTTCCAGCTCTGGCCGGCCAGGCGGATGTTGCGGCCGTTGACGTCCAGAATGGCGCTTTCGGATCCGCCGCCTTCGGTCAGACGGATGCGGCCGTTGGCCTCGCCCGACGCCAGGAAGGCGCCGGTGCGGGCGGTGAAGGTCAGGTCCGCGCTGGAGGGGACGTTGTTGGACAGGGCGATCGCCCCCTGGGCGGTCACCCCGCCGGCGTTGACGTCCAGATCGCTCAGCCTGATCCTCCGCCCGCCCAGGAAGAAGTTCCCGGACGCCCGGGCCGGGCCGTAGTTCGAACCGCTGGTCACGGTGATCCGGCCGTCCGACGCATCCGCGCCCTTGCGGAAGCTCAGGATCAGGTCGGCCTGGGTCAGGGTCAGGGCGCCGGCCGTGACTGTGTCGAATCCGGCGGTCAGATCGACGCGCGGCTGGGACAATGTGCCGGTCAGGGCGCCGCGCCCGTTCATGTCGCCGCCGATCTCGACCGGCCCCACGGCGAAGGGGCCGCGCGCGTTCCAGTCCAGCGCCAGCCGCAGGCGGCCGTCGGTCTCGATCAGGCCCTTGGCCCCGGCGCGGCCCGCCGCTCCGGTCAGTTCGCCGCGATCCACCTCGATCCGGTTCCCATTCAGCTTGCCGGTCAGTTGCAGGCGCGGCGTGCGGCCCAGCAACCGGTTCAGCTCGTCCATTCCGACCGTCAGATTGCGGCCCCGGCCGTCGAAGGTCAGCATCCAGGGCGCGCCGGTCTTGGCCGACGAGGCGCGGACCGGACCGCCAAAGGCGCCCTTGGCGTCGGGCAGGATGCGCGAGGCGTCGGTCAGTTGCGCATCGCCGCGGAAGCCCATGCCGCCCAGCAGATTGCGCGAGCCCGAGCCCTTCAGCGTCAGCCCCTGGCCTTGAAGATCAAGTTTTTCCAGCAACAGGGCGCCGTCCTTCATCCGGGCGGCCTCCATCTGCACGCGCGGCGTCGCGCCCAGCAGGCCGCCGATCAGCCCTTGGTTCGAGCCGCCGACGGCGCGGATGTCCCCGTCCAGATCGATCCGGCCGTCCTTGACCTGGACGTTCAGCGGACCGGCCAGGCGGGTGGCGCGATAGCTGGCCAGATTGGCGTTCAGCAGGCTGGCCTGACCTTCCAGGGTCCAGGTCTCGGCGTCGCCCTTGAACAGGCCCGAATAGGCGGCGGGCCCGCCGACGTCGGACCCGACCAGACGGCTCAGCGAGACGGTCTGGAGATCCAGCCTGATTCCATCGGGCGAACTGCGGTCCGACATGCGGATCAGACCGCGCGCCTCGGACGCGACATTGTCCGACATCAGTTTCCAGCCCACGCCCTGGAACGCCTTGTCCTTGGCCGGAACCATGGCGAAGCCGAACCGGGCGGTGCGGCCCACGCTCTGAACAAAGGGTTCGAACAGGTCCGATCCGCTGAAGTCGAAGAAGCCCGAGACGCGCGAGCCGTCTTCGCCGAACCGGCCATCGACGGTCAGGGGCGTGAACTGTCCGGTCTGGACCTTGGCGTGGACCATGTCGGCGTTCACCAAGGCCACGGCCGAGAAGGGCAGGTCGGGCGAATAGCCCAGGGATCCGGCCAGCGGCCCGCCCTGGGCTTCATTGGCGCGCAGATTGACGCGGGTCTCTTCCAGCTTGCCGCCGAAGGTCGCCGCCAGCCGCAGATAGTCGCCGGGACGGTTCAGGCTGTCGGCGTTGACGGTCGCGGTCTTGGCCCCGCGTCGCGGCAGGGCGATGTCGCCCATCAGGTTCCAGCGGCCGTATTCCTTGGAGAAGCCTTCCAGCAGTTCGACCCTGGCGGAGAAGCGGTCGATATCGACGTCGATGGGTTGGGGGCCGCCGGGTTCGCCGCTGGGGGCGTCCAGAACCGGCCGACGAACCAGCTGGATCACCTCGGCGCTGATGTCGGTGGCGTGGAACCGACGGGTGATCAACGGCCAGTAGGACCAGTCGACCCGGACATTGCGGGCATCCAGCCAGACGCCGTCCCGGTCCGTCACCGTGACCCGGTCCAGGGTGAAGTCGTCGAACAGGTCGCCCTTCAGCCCATAGACGTTGATCCGGCCATAGCGGCTGATCTTCTGGCCCTGGACGAAGCCGGTCACCAGGTCGCGCCCGCCGTCCGAGACGATGTACATCCGCCCGCCGATCAGGGCGATGACCAGCAGCACCAGCAGGCCGCCGACCACGCCGCCGACGACCAGGGCCAACAGCTGCAGCAGGCTGCGCTTCTTGCGAACCTCGGCCGCGGATTCTTCCGGCGGTGCGGCGTCCGGCGTGTTTTCGGGCGGGGCTTCGGTCAAAACGCCTGCCCGATGCTGATGTAGATCTGGAAGGCGGAATCGCCCTCGCGCTTGTCCAGCGGCACGGCGATGTCGGCGCGGATGGGACCGAACGGCAGCTTGTAGCGGACGCCCAGGCCCGCGCCGTACCGCATGTTGGTCAGGTTCGGCGTCTCCTGGAAGCCGACGGCGCCCGCATCGACGAAGGCCACGGCCTGGAAGCTCTGGCCTATGTCACGGCGCACCTCCAGCGAGGTCTCGAACAGCGACAGGCCGCCGCGGGGGGTCAGGTCGGGCAGTTTGGGATTGACGCTCTGATAGGAGTAGCCGCGCACCGACCCGCCGCCGCCCGAGTAGAACAGACGGTCCGACGGCACGCTCAGCTCGCCGCCGCCGATGATCGAACCGATGCGGAGACGGCCGGCCAGAACCGTGCGCGCCCCGTCCTGGAGCGGCAGATAGGCCGTGGCCTGGGTTTCGCCGCGCAGGAACAGGATCGTGTCCTGGCCGGTCACGGCGGTCGGCTGGACCGAGGCGGTCACGCGCCAGCCCTGGGTCGGATTCAGCGGGTCGTTGGAGTTGTCGATATAGGCGCTGGTCCGCCCGGTGATGATGGCCAGATCGCGATCGAAGCTGACCGCACGGGGCGGGATGGAGGTGTAGTCGTACCGGATCTCGTTGTACCGGCCGGCGTCCAGCCCGACGCCATAGTTGAAGTAGGAGGTCTTGCCGATCCGCTGCTGCAGTTCGGCGGCCAGCACCAGGGCGGTGCGGTCGTAGGCGTCGGTGTCTTCCTTGACCACGCCGGCGCTCAGCTTCAGCGTCCGGCCCGGCTTGCGCCAGTGGGGCAGGGACAGGTCGGCGCCGATACGGCTGTCGATATCGGCTAGCCGGGTTTCCAGCCTCAGGGTGTCGGCGCGGCCGAAACGGTTGTAGCGGGTCCAGATCAGATCGACCCCCGCGCCCTCGGCCGTGGACCAGGTGGCGCCGGCCTCCAGCACGCGGCGCGGCCGGTCCTGCAGATTGACGATGATGGGGCGATGCCCGTCGGCGTTCGTCTGGTCGACGGGCGCCAGGGCGACGCCGACCCCGTCATACACCCCCGTGTCCAGCAGCCGGCGTTCCAGTTCGGCCACCTGGTCGGGGTCATAGCGATCGCCCTCGGTCCAGGGGGCCAGGCCCGCGACCCAGGCCGGGTTGGTGCGACCGGTCCGGGGCATGACCACGCCGTCCAGCAGGACGAGTCGGCCCGAGTCGATGCGGTATTCCGGGGCGACCGTGAAGGCGGCGTGATCGACCACGACGCGGCGCGGATCGGCCTTGGCGTCGGCGTAGCCGTCGCGGACCAGGGTGGCGACCGCCCGGCCTTCGCCGGAGATGACGTCCACGGCCCGGCCAGGGGCTCCCGCCTTCAGGCCTATGGCCTCCAGGGCGTCGGAGGCGCTTTCGGCGTCGGGCGCGGGATCGGTCCAGGTGATCGTGGGCTGGGTCAGCAGGAAGCGGCGGCCAGGCTGGACGTCCACGATGGCCGACGGCCGATCCTCGCCCTCGACCACGTCTTCCAGCACGGGCTGGTAATAGGCCTCGGAACGCAGCAGGGCCTCGGCCGCGCCCTGGGCGCCCTGGGCGCGGCGGCGGGCTTCGAAACGGCTTTCCGGGGCCCCGTCCACCTCGCCGACCGCACGTTCCAGCATGCGGCGCAGTTCGGCGTCCATGTCGCCGCGGATCTGGGCGCGAGGATCGGCTGAGGCGGCCTGGGCGGAAAGGCTGCAGGTCGCCAGGGCAGCGAGAAACAGGGTGGGCCGGAACGTCAAACTCTAGCTTTCGTCAAGGGCGCGGACTCCAAGTCGGCGTCTCGGTACGCCCTTGCATCCTGATGTGGCGGCGAAGCGGCGCGCCTCAGTAGAACAGGGTTTCGCTTTCCGGCTGAACCGACTGTTCGGACGTCCGCTCTTCCGGCGGAAGGGGGGCTGGCGCGGGCGCCGGCGCCGGATCGGTCACTTCAGGGGCGACGACCGGCTCGGCCGAATCCTCGGCGGCGGGAGCCTGTTCTTCGACCGGAGGGGCATCGGCATAGTCGTCCTGCGACCTCGATTGGTAGTCGTCGCAGCCCGCAAGCACCAGCGCGCCCAGCGCCGTCGCGGTCAGAACGAAGATCGAGCGTCTCATCAGAAATAGTTCCCCGGATATCGTCCGTTGCAACGCCCTCGGCGCCGCCTCGTTCCCATAGCGCGGAAAACTTCAGGGGTCATCCCGCCTCTTGCTCCAGGCCGCCTCACCCAGGGCGGTCAGGGGCGGG
>NZ_JMQR01000117.1:0-9579 GCF_000698025.1 Brevundimonas sp. EAKA
GAGTGGTTCCGGGCGCCGATCCTGCTGGGCGGTGAGGGGCGGCCCTGCGTGGCGGCCCTGGCTCTTGCAAAGCTGGCCGACGCCCCCAAGTTCCGTCGCCTGGGCGTCACGCCCGTCGGAGACGATCTGTGGGAGCGCTACGAGCGATCATGACGCCGCCGCCGGACGTTTTCGCCGGTCGATTTCAGACAATTCAGACTATTCAGACTATGTTTTTTGGGTCCGGAAGGGACCGGAGCCGAAATGTTCACCGGAATCGTCACCGACATCGGGCGCGTTCGCGACGTCCGCGAGACCGAGCGGGATCGCCGCTATGAGATCCAGACCGCCTGGGACGTGTCCGGGATCGACCTGGGGGCCTCGATCAGCCACGCGGGCTGCTGCCTGACGGTGACGGAGAAGGGGACGGATTGGTTCGCGGTCGAAGTGTCGAACGAGACCCTGTCCAAGACCACTCTGGGCGCGTGGAAGGCCGGCGACGGCGTCAATCTGGAACGCGCCGCCAAACTGGGCGACGAGATGGGCGGCCATGTGGTGTCGGGCCATGTCGACGGCCTGGGCCGCGTCGTCTCGATCACGCCGGAGGGCGGGTCGCACCGGGTTGAGGTCCAGGCGCCGGCGCCCCTGCACCGATATATCGCCGCCAAGGGCTCGATCACCGTGGACGGGGTGTCCCTGACGGTGAACAGCGTCGCGGGACAGGTGTTTTCGTTGAATATCATTCCGCATACGTGGGATGTGACGACCCTGGGCCGTCTGAAGGCGGGCGATCCGGTCAATCTCGAGATCGACATGCTGGCGCGATACCTCGCGCGGTGGCAGGAGACGGCGTGATGCAATTGGCCGCAAACATGAACGACAGCCCGATCAGTCCCATCGAGGACATTCTTGAGGACGCCCGCAACGGCCGTCCCTACATCCTGGTGGACGCCGAGGACCGCGAGAACGAGGGGGACATCATCATCCCCGCCCAGTTCGCGACCCCCGACCAGATCAATTTCATGATCCGCCAGGCCCGCGGGCTGGTGTGCCTGGCCCTGACGGCCGAGCGGGCCAATCAGTTGCGGCTGCCGCCGATGGCGGCCGACAATCGTGAGAGCATGAAGACCGCCTTCACCGTTTCGATTGAGGCCAAGGAGGGCGTGACCACGGGGATTTCGGCGGCCGACCGGTCGCGCACCATTCATGTGGCCACCGACGCCTCTAAGGGCATGGACGACATCGTCTCGCCCGGCCACATCTTCCCCCTGGTGGCGCGCGACGGCGGGGTTCTGGTCCGCGCCGGCCATACTGAGGCCGCCGTGGACATCAGCCGCATGGCGGGCCTGACCCCCGCGGGGGTCATCTGCGAGATCATCAAGGACGACGGCGAGATGGCGCGGATGCCCGATCTGGTCGCCTTCGCCCAGCTGCACGGGCTGAAGATCGGCACCATCGCCGACCTGATCGCCTATCGCCGCCGCACCGAGCGGTTCGTCGAACGGATCATGGATACGCCGTTCGAGAGCGTCCACGGCGGGCCGTTCCGCCTGATGCTGTATCGGAACACCATCGAGGGCGCCGAGCATATCGCCCTGGTCCACGGCAAGATCGATCCGTCCAAGCCGACCCTGGTGCGGATGCACCAGGTGGACTTCGCCTGCGACCTGCTGGGCCATGTCGAGACGCGCCAGGACTATGTGCCCAAGGCCCTGAAACAGATCACCGACCACGACGGTCCGGGCGTGGTCGTCTTCCTCCGTGATCCGTCGTTGACCTCGCTGGCGGAGCGTCTCGCGGGCGTGGACAAGCCTGCGGCGGTGGACCGGTCGCTGCGGGCCTATGGCGTCGGCGCGCAGATCCTGCTGGACCTGGGCGTCAGAGACATGATCGTGATGAGTTCGACGCGGCCTGAACCGACGGCGCTTGAGGGCTATGGCCTGCGCATCGTCGGCTGGCGCGACATGGATGGAGAAGACAAGGCGTGACCGAGGCCCCCCGTATTCTGATCGTCGAGGCGCGCTTCTACGACGAATTGGCCGACGCCCTGCTGGAGGGCGCCAAGGAGACGTTGAAGGCGCGCGGCGCCGAGTTCGACGTCGTCACCGTGCCGGGCGCCCTGGAGATCCCGGCCGTCATCGCCATGGCCGAGGAGGCCGGACGGTTCCCGACCGCGCCCCGTTACGACGGCTATGTCGCCCTGGGCTGCGTGATCCGCGGCGAGACCTATCATTTCGAGATCGTCTCGGACCAGTCGGCGGCCGGCCTTATGGCCCTGGGCGTCAAGGGACTGCTGATCGGCAACGGCATCCTGACGACCGAGGACGAAGACCAGGCCTGGGCCCGGGCGCGGCTTTCCGAAGGGGATAAGGGGGGCGGGGCGGCCAAAGCCTGTCTCGAGCTCATTGCATTGAAGAAGCGGTTGCGGCTAGGCCTCGGCGCATGACTGAACCGAACAGCGTCAAAGCCGTCCTCGAACAACTGGCCGAGGCCGAGAAGCAGCGGGCCGAGCCTCATCTCAGCTCCAAACAGCGCCGTGCGCGCACCGTGTCGCGTCTCGCCGCCGTCCAGGCCCTGTACCAGATGGAGCTGGCGGGCGAGGGCGTTGAGACGGTGATCACCGAATTCGCCAACTTCCGCTTCGATACGGATATCGAGGGCGAGGCCCTGGCCGAGGCCGACGAAGCCTATTTCGCCGACATCGTGCGGGGCGTAATCGAGAGCCAGCGCGACATCGACACGGCGATCAAGGCCCGCCTGGCGTCCAACTGGAAGCTGGAGCGGATCGACGCCACCCTGCGCGCCCTCCTGCGCTCGGGCGCCTGGGAGTTGATCAAACACCCGGAGACGCCGCGCGAGGTCGTGATCGACGAATATGTCGAACTGGCCAAGGCCTTCTTCGACGACTCCGAGGCGCGGTTCGTCAATGCGGCGCTGGACGGCGTGTCCAGAGACACGCGCAAATAATGCCGTCGCTCGACGTCGCGGGCGAATTCGAGACGATCGAGAGGCTGCTGCGGCCCCTGGCCCATCCCGAATGGGGCAGGGGGCTGGCCGATGATGTGGCGGTGCTGCCGTCCCGGCCCGGTTACGACCTGGTCCTGACCAAGGACGTCATCGTCGAGGGCGTGCATTTCCTGCCCGACGATCCGCTGGAGACCGTGGCCAAGAAGCTGCTGCGGGTGAACCTGTCGGACCTGGCCGCCAAGGGCTCCGAGCCTTTCGGCTATCTGCTGGCCTGCTGCTGGTCGGACCGCTGCGGCTGGCCCGAACGCGAGGCCTTTGCGGCCGGGTTGGCGCAGGATCAGGCCCTGTTCGGGGTGTTTCTGATGGGCGGCGACACGGTCAGGACGCCGGGGCCGGCGGTGTTCTCCCTGACCGCCCTGGGCTGGGTTCCGGCGGGTGAGGCGGTGTCGCGCGCGGGCGCCCAGGTGGGAGACCTGGTCTTCGTCACCGGAACCATCGGCGATGGCCTGCTGGGGCTTCAGGCGGCGCAAGCCAAGCTGAAGCTGGACGCCGAACGGCTTGCGCGCCTGATCGACCATTACCGCACCCCCATGCCGAGGCTGGATTTCGCCGATGTCGTCCGGAACCTGGCGACGGCGGCGGCGGACGTGTCCGACGGTCTGGCGGCGGACCTGAACCATATCGCCAAGGCCAGCGGCGTCGGCATTGCCCTGAACCTCAGCGTCCTGCCCCTGTCCGCCGCCGCCCAGGCCTGGTTCGAGGACCGGGTCGATCCGCAGGCGGCGCTGGAGGACCTGGCGACCGGCGGCGACGACTACCAGATCGTCTTCACCGCCCACCCCCGCCATGAAGAGACCCTGCGTCGCGAGGCCGAACGCCGCCTGCTGCGCCTGACCCGGATCGCGGCGGTTACGGCGGGCGAGGGCGTTGCGGTCGACTATGGGGGACGGCGGATAGAGCTGGCGCGGCGCGGCTGGACCCATGGCTGAACCGGCAACACAATCCTAACCGCGCACCGCTAGGGTGGCGGTTATGGATCGCAGAACCTTGATCACGTCTGGAACAGTCGCCCTGGCCGGCGTCGCTGCTACATCGGCCCAGGCCTCATCCAGCAAGACCCCCGCCGAGGCCCCGGCCTTGAGCATCCCCGGCGTCGGCCTGCCGGTGATCGCCGACGGTCGCCTTAGAAACTACGTCTTCGTCTCGCTGAAGCTGCATATCGGCGGGGGCAAGACGGTCGAGCAGATGCGGCCTAAGGAGGCGTTCTTCCGCGACGCCCTGGTCAAGGCGGCCCACCGCACCCCCTTCACTGTTGCGGGCGACTGGACGCGGCTGGACGAAAACCGGATGTCTGCGGCCCTGGTCGCGGCTGCGAACGCGATCTCTGGACGGGGCTCCGTCGCACGGGCCGAGATCATCGCCCAAAACCCGCGCCTGCGCGCGGGCATGACGCCGGGCGTCTGAAGGTCCGCAACCATGGTTGCGTCAACTTGACGCCCATGACACGCTCCCTCTGCAAATCCCAAGGGACGCACTGACGCGTCCGCCGCGCTCGGGGGGACCGGACGTCGGACAGAGGCGATAACGCCCGCCGTCGCAAGGATCCGTGCGCTTGTTGCAAGGGCATGGAAACGTCAATGACGAACTCACTTACGCTGGTCTTCGCGGCAGGCGTTCTGGCGGTGCTGTACGGCGCCGCCCAGACCGCCGTGCTGATGAGGGCGAGCACCGGCAATGACAAGATGCGAGAGATCGCGGCCGCCATTCAGGAAGGCGCCTCGGCCTATCTGAAGCGGCAATATCTGACGATCGGCATGGTCGGGGTCGTGATCCTGATCGCCGCCTATCTGCTGATCGGCGTCTATGCGGCGGTCGGCTTCGTGATCGGGGCCGTCCTGTCGGGCGCCGCCGGTTACGCCGGCATGCTGATTTCGGTGCGGGCCAATGTGCGCACGGCGCAGGCGGCGTCCGAGAGCCTGTCCAAGGGACTGAACCTGGCGTTCCGCTCGGGCGCTATCACCGGTATGTTCGTGGCGGGCGGCGCCCTGATCGGGGTGTCCGGCTACTTTATCGTGCTGACCCATCACCTGGGCCTGGGCTCGACCAGCCGCGAGGTGATCGACGGTCTGGTGGCCCTGGGCTTCGGCGCCTCGCTGATCTCGATCTTCGCCCGTCTGGGCGGCGGCATCTTCACCAAGGGCGCCGACGTGGGCGGCGACATGGTGGGCAAGGTCGAGGCCGGCATCCCCGAGGACGATCCCCGAAACGCCGCGACCATCGCCGACAATGTGGGCGACAATGTCGGCGACTGCGCCGGCATGGCGGCCGACCTGTTCGAGACCTATGCGGTGACGACGGTGGCGACCATGGTGCTGGCGGCCATCTTCTTCCGCGATCAGCCCTATGTGGGCGCCCTGATGGTGCTGCCGCTGGCGATCTGCGCAGTCTGTATCGTCACCTCGATCATCGGCAGCTTCTTCGTGCGGCTGGGCAAGAGCCAGAACATCATGGGCGCCCTGTATCAGGGGCTGATCGTGACCGGCGTCCTGTCCATCGGCGCGGTCTGGTGGGTGATCAACCAGATGGTGACGGGGCCGATCGTGACCGGAAGCGGCCTGACGATCCAGCCGATGGCCCTGTTCTGGTCCGGCATGGTCGGGCTGGCGGTGACGGCGGCCATCGTGGTGGTGACGGAATACTACACGGGGTCGAAATTCCGGCCGGTGCAGTCGGTGGCCAACGCCTCGGTCTCGGGTCACGGGACCAATGTGATCCAGGGGCTGGCGGTCTCGCTGGAGGCCACGGCGCTTCCGGCCCTGACGATCATCGTCGGCATCGTGGCCAGCTTCCAGCTGGCGGGTCTGTTCGGCATCGCCATCGCCACCACCACCATGCTGGGCGTGGCGGGGATGATCGTGGCGCTGGACGCCTTCGGGCCGGTGACGGACAACGCCGGGGGGATCGCCGAAATGGCGGGCCTGCCCAGCGAGGTGCGGCGGTCGACCGATGCGCTCGACGCGGTGGGCAACACCACCAAGGCCGTGACCAAGGGCTACGCCATCGGTTCAGCCGGCCTGGGGGCCCTGGTGCTGTTCGCAGCCTATACGTCGGACCTGCAGTATTTCTCGGCCAATCCGGCGGACTATCCCTTCTTCGCCGACATGGGGGCGATCGCCTTCGACCTGACCAACCCCTATGTCGTCGTGGGTCTGCTGTTCGGGGGGCTGCTGCCCTTCCTGTTCGGCGGCATGTCGATGATGGCGGTCGGGCGCGCGGCCGAGGCCGTGGTGGCCGAGGTGCGGCGTCAGTTCTGCGAGAACCCCGGCATCATGACCTATCAGGTCAAGCCGGAGTACGGCCGGGCGGTGGACATCCTGACCAAGGCGGCGATTCGCGAGATGATCGTGCCGTCGCTGTTGCCGGTGCTGTCGCCCATCGTCCTGTTCGCCGCGGTGCTGGCGATTTCGGACAAGGCCAACGCCTTCGCCTCGCTGGGCGCCATGCTGATGGGGGTGATCGTCACCGGCCTGTTCGTCGCCATCTCGATGACCTCGGGCGGCGGCGCCTGGGACAACGCCAAGAAGGTGATCGAGGAAGGCTTCACCGACAAGAACGGCGTGGTCCACGGCAAGGGCTCCGAAGCCCACAAGGCGGCCGTGACCGGCGATACGGTAGGGGATCCTTACAAGGACACCAGCGGCCCGGCGGTGAATCCGATGATCAAGATCACCAATATCGTCGCCCTGCTGCTGCTGGCGGTGCTGGCGAGCGGAAATATCGGCTAAGCTTGTACGAAGACGCCCCGGAGAGTGATCTCCGGGGCGTTTTTTCTTCGGCGATGCGTCGGACCCTGGTCCGGGCGGACCCTAGTCCGGGCGGCGTTGGCCGGGGGTGTCGTCCTCGGTGCGCGGCAACTGGCCGCGACCGACGTTGCCCAGCAACTGTTCGAGCACGGTCAGGGCGCGGCCGCGGGTCGGGGTCTCGGTCCGGTTCATCGCGATCTGCTCGCCGTCGGCCAGGCCCAGGGTGCGGACGGCGGCGACCTTGTCGCCGTTCGGCTCGAAGGTGACTTCGGTGATGGTGCGGCTGGCGACGACCGGGCGGTTGTAGGTGTATTTCTCGGTCGTCTGGCTGATGTAGTACCAGACCAGATCCGGTTCGAAGGTCGAGGTGGTCGACGGCGAACCGAGGCGGGCCAGGACGGTTTCCTTGGTGTCGGTCCCCGCGACGATGTCCTGGGGCTTGGCGTCGATGGCCTGGAAGCCGTTGGAGCCGATCATGGGCGCGCAGGCGGCGGACAGGCCGGCCAGGGAAACGGCGACGAAAAGCGGGACGAAACGAGACATGATCGGGCGCCTGCGAGAGAACAAGGTCTTTGACCTAGACGGACCTGCGTCCTAGTTCAACGGCGCGGCGGAAAAGGGGCCGTATAAAACCATGCTGAAATACCTGTTCAAACCCCGGCCCGGCGTCCGCATCGGCGACGCCCTGTACGCCCTGGCGGTGGAACAGGCGCGCCATCTCGGCTTCTACACGCGTCTGGGCGTGGCCGACCGGATCGACGCCCGCTTCGAGCTTTATACGCTGCACGTGCTGCTGCTGGTGCTGAGGTTGCGCGACGAGAACACCGAGGCCGGGCGGGACGCGGCCCAGGCCCTGTTTGACGCCTATGTCTCGGCCCTGGACCATGCGCTGCGCGAAGAAGGCGTCGGCGACGTCTCGGTCGGCAAGAAGATGCGCAAGCTGGGCGAGGCCCTGTACGGGCGGATGAACGCCTATGAGACGCCGCTGCGCGACGACGACGCGACGGCGCTGGCCGAGGCCCTGGCGCGCAATGTCTATGCAGAGACCGGGGCGGAACGGGCGAATGATCTGGCGCGCTACGCCCTGGCGGCGCGGGCCGGCCTGGCCGCGCAGGAATTCAGTGATGTGCTGGCGAAGCCGGCCTGGACGGATGTTTGAGACGATGAGCGTGAGCCTTCCCTACAGCGAGACGGTGCGGATCAACCAGATCGGCGCCGGACTGAGCCGGCGGCTGGAGCCGGACGCAGACACGCGCAAGCGAATCGCTCGCGCCCTGGACCTGCAAGGTCTGGAAGATTTCACGATCGACGTGGAGGTGAAGCCGACCCCGTCGACCAGCGAATGGACGCTGAAGGGCCGGGTCAGCGCCCATGCGGTCCAGACCTGCGGCCTGACGCTGGAGCCGCTGCCGGTCGATGTGGATCGCCGATTCTCTATCCAGCTGGCCGAACGTGCGCCCACGGAGACCGACGAGATCGAGGTCACGCTGGACGAGGAGGACGCCGATCTGATCGAGGACGGCAAGATCGACCTGGGCCAGTACGCCGTCGAGCAACTGGCCCTGTCGTTGGATCCGTTCCCGCGCAAGCCAGGCGCGGAGTTCGTGCAACCGGAAGAACCGGCCGAAATCTCGCCCTTCGCCGCCCTGAAGGCGCTGAAGCCGCAGGACGGCCAAGGCTGAGGTTGACGTTAGGGCCGGGTGGTTGCATCCCCCGGCTTGGGCGCTATCGTCCAGCGCCCTATATCAAGCGTCGCGCGACAAGACGACGCGGCTATTCGAGGTCCATTTGCCAGCCCCAGTTACGATCTCGCTTGACGCCATGGGCGGCGATCACGGCCCATCCGTCGTTATTCCCGGCGTCCGCAGCTATATCCTCACCCATGGCGGGGAGGGGGTTCGCTTCCTGCTGCACGGTGACGAGACCCAGATTCGGCCTGAGTTGGCGCGCGCCGACCTGTTGGATGCTGTCGCCGAGATTCGCCACACCGAAAAGGTCGTGGCCATGGACGAGAAGCCCGCCCAGGCCATGCGCCGGGGCAAGGGCTCCAGCCTGTGGAACGCCGTCGAGGCGGTGAAGACGGGCGAGGCCGGTGGCGTCGTCTCGGCCGGCAACACCGGCGCCCTGATGGCGATCTCCAAACTGATTCTGCGCATGTCCGCGCCGGGGCTGGAACGGCCGGCCATCGTCGCCAGCTGGCCCACCTTCAAGGGGCATACGGCGGTGCTGGACGTGGGCGCCAATATCGGCAGCGACGCCGAGCAGCTGGTCGAATTCGCCATCATGGGCGAAGCCTTCCAGTCGGCGGTGCGCGGCATCGCCCGGCCGACGATTGGTCTGCTGAACGTCGGTTCGGAAGACATGAAGGGCAATGAACAGGTCAAGGAGGCGCACGCCATCCTGCGCGACGGTCCGTTTGACCTGAATTATCACGGCTTCGTTGAGGGCGACGACATCGCCAAGGGCACGGTGGACGTGGTCGTTACCGACGGCTTCACCGGCAATATCGCCCTGAAAACGGCCGAGGGCACGGCGCGCTATATCTCGGCCCTGCTGCGCGAGGCCCTGACCTCGAACCTGCAGTCCAAGCTGGGCGCCGCCATCGCCATGCCGGCCCTGAAGAAGATGCGCGAGAAGATCGATCCCAGCACCATCAACGGCGGCCCCCTGCTTGGGCTGAACGGCATTGTGGTCAAGAGCCACGGCGGGGCCGACGCCAAGGGATTCGGCAATGCTATCCGTATCGCGGTCGATCTGGCCCGCAGCGACTATATGACCAAGGTGGGCGCCAATCTGGGCAAGCTGGACGCCGTGTTCGACCATTCCAGCC
>NZ_JMQR01000118.1:0-9508 GCF_000698025.1 Brevundimonas sp. EAKA
GGGGCGAGACCAGACTCCATCCCCCTTCGTCGATTGTCCCGGAGGCGGCGGAGGATTTCAGACGGCGCGGCGAAAAAACAGCGTCTGAATAGTATGAATTGTCTGAAATCGGGGCCGGGGGAAGTCGCACTACGCCCGCGAAACCGTGCAGCGTGTACGATGGTGCAATGAACGGGCCTCCCTTTCGCTACCGACAGCCGGGAGTATAGGCCCGCGGGAACGGGCGGGTGGTTGGGAGCTGACTTTTCAGTCAGGCGGTTGTTTTGCCGACAGCATATTTTCGGAATTAGGATGGCTGGTGTCTTCGCCGACGTGCGAGCACGGCGGAGGCCCGAAACGCCTCGTGGGCCTCTAGCCCCTGCGATTGGCTGGTGTCATTAAGGCAAATGTCCGCAACGGGGCGACGTCGGCCAAAGGCGTCACGCCCGGACGCCGACATCGGCGCCGAGAGCGGAATATCGTCTTTCAGACAGGTCGGGCGTGACCGGTCCCGGCGCTTGCCGGACCTTTCCCGCCGGATGACGATCCGCTTCCCTCCGAACGGTGATTATCCCGCCGTCCGCGTGCAGCGGCGCTGATGAGCGATGCCCTTGAGAAAGCCGCGGCGGACCAGGCCTGCACGGATCGCCGCCTGAACCTCCCGGTCATGGGCCGCAGCGCCCGACAGACGACGCACCCAGCTCCTTAGCGGGATGAAATCCGTGGCCGTGTCGCGAACCATGTCGAGCGCGGCATTGGCGGCCTGGTCGCCCGTGCCGGTCGCCGGCGTCGGCTGATCGACATCCGGGCCGAGGGCCTCGTCCAGGGCGTCGATCTGGGCGACGACGGCCGAGCAACGCTGAAGGCCCGCCGTCGCATAGGGGGCGCGGCGCGCGGTGATCAGAACCTCTGGCACCTCCTGTCGCCGCAGGTTGAGATCGTCCAGTGGAGCCGTCGCCGCCTGGCCCACGCCCTCGCCAAAAGTCTTTCCGCCCTGGGACGCTTGATCCCGGTTCAGCTCGACGCCCGATAGGCCAGGCATGGAGGCGCAGGCCCCAAGGCTGGATAGGCCCAAGGCCAGGATTGGCAGGACGACGAGGGGACAGGCGATTTTCAAAGGACCATTCCAAGCGTGACTATAGAAGACACAGCGTTCTGATTGCAGGACAGTTCCGGCGGCCGCCTTGATCAGGCGCAAACCAGGCCTGTCGAATGGCCGTGGGGGGGGGGCGGTTCCCGATGTCTGCCTCGGGTCGGACCACGACATCGACACCAGCCCGGAAAACGGACGTCGGGCCCACAGCCCAAAAGCGGACGCGCCGAACTGCCGCTAGGGGTGGGAAGCGGGCACAGCCAAACGACATTTTCCAATCCTTGACTGCTCATCCTGAGCACCATCTGATGGGTGTTCTAGGGAGAGCGTCATGATCCACAACATTGCAACGCTTACACTGATGGTTGCGCAAGCGACGGCGCCTGATCCGCTAACTGAAACGGCCTTGAACGCTCTGCGTACCAGCATCGCGGAAGTAAAGGGCGCTCAGAGTGCATTGCCTCCACCACAGACGGATCAAGAACGCCTGGAGCGCATGGGGGCTATCGACCAGGCCGCTCGACAAGGTCTTTGGAGGGCTATGGCGAACGTGCCGCCCCCCGAACGCGGGCGAGTTCGACGCGCGCTTTGGCCAGAGGTGCGGGCGATCGATATCGAAAACCAAGAGCAGTTATTGGCGATGGTTCCGGAGGAGGGGTGGTTCAGAAAAAGTCGCTACGGCGACAACGCAGCCGCGTCGGCGTTCCTCATTGTGCAGCATGGCGATGAGACGCTGTGGGAGCGCTTTCTGCCGATTCTCGCCGACCTTGTACCCAGCGGGGAAGTCGCCGGTTCGGAGTACGCCATGATGTATGACCGGCTTCAGATGACGAGAGATCAACCGCAGAGATACGGGACACAGATGACCTGCCCTTACGGCACCGGTCAGTGGACGCTTTGGCGGCTTGAGGATGCGGGGCGCGTCGACGAATTTAGAGCTTCGGTTGGCCTCGGGCCGGTTGCCGAATATGTCGACAGCTTCAAGACAGGGGCTCCTCCGACCTGCTGATCAGCTCGCCGACGAAGGTCCGCTATGGGTCGGTTTGCGAAATCGACGGCAGGCCGGAAAGCAGACTTTGGCGCGCGCCCGTCTCCTTCGGGCGGGAGGAGATCGCCCATGGGCCTGGCCTAAGCGAGCGCGAGGGCAGGCGTGGCGGGCAGGGGTTCTGGGCGTCGCAGAGGCGCCGGTCTTGCGGGGGCGCCCTCTCCGTCACGGCGCTGGAGAAGCGCCGCGCCACCTCCCCCGGAGGGGGAGGAGGCGAGAGCCTGGATCAGGCGGCCTTGCCGGCCTTCTTGGCGGCCAGCTTGTCCTGGTGGGCCTGCATGCCCTTGGCGATCATTTCGGCGGCCTCGCCGGCGTCGCCCCAGCCCTTGACCGTGACCGACTTGCCCTTCTCCAGATCCTTGTAGTGGGTGAAGAAGTGTTCGATCTGCTCGATCAGGATGGCCGGCAGCTGACGATAGCTGGCGACGTCGGTGTAATAGGGGTTCAGCTTGTCGACCGGCACGGCCAGGATCTTCTCATCGCCGCCGGCCTCGTCCACCATCATCAGCACGCCGATGGGGCGCGAGCGGATGACGCAGCCGGGCACGACCGGCGTCGGGTTCAGCACGATCACGTCGCAGGGATCGCCGTCGTCCGACAGGGTGTGCGGGATGAAGCCGTAGTTGCCGGGATAGTACATGGCGGTGTGCAGGAAGCGATCGACGAACAGGGCGCCGGATTTCTTGTCCATCTCGTATTTCACCGGCAGCCCGCCCTGCGGGATTTCGATGACGACATTGACGTCCCAGGGAGCGTTCGGGCCGACCGGAATAGCGTCGAGGTTCATGGCGGGGTCTTTGCTGCGTCTGCGAAATTCTGTGAGGCGCGCGTGATAGGACGCGCGCGCGGCCTCGGCAAGCGCGACTTGAGTCGGCGGACTTGCGCCACAGCGGCGACTGGGCTCAATTCGCGCGATGACCTGGGTTGATTGGGCCGCGCTGGCGCTCTTCTTCATCTGCTGGCTCGGCTATGCGCCGATCCTGAAGTTCATCGGCCGCCACGGCGGTTCGCTGAACGACGACATGAGCCATGTCCGCCGGGTCTGGATGGCGTCGATGACCCACCGCGAGATCCGCCTGGTCGATAGCCAGCTGATGGGCCATTCGATCAACTCGGCCTCCTTCTTCGCCTCGACCAATCTGCTGCTGATCGCGGCGGTGGGCGGCATCCTGTTCGGGGGCGAGAGCAAGCTGGAAGGCTTCGCCGCCGTCGGAGCGGACAATGTGCCGACCAGGATCCTGGAGGCCAAGCTGGCCCTGGTGCTGATCTGCCTGGCGCGCGGCTTCCTGGATTTCATCTGGGCCCTGCGCCAGATGAACTACACCCTGGCCCTGATCGGCTCGGCGCCCGAGATCAACAAGGAGATCGACCGCAAGGCGTTCGGCGAGGCGGCGGCCGAACTGCTCAATCCCGCGCTCAGTTCGTTCAGCCAGGGGGTCCGGGGCTATTATTTCGCCCTGGCGGCGGCGGCCTGGCTGTTCGGTCCGCTGTGGCTGGCCCTGGGCGTGGCCTCGTCCTTCGGCCTGCTGATCTATCGCCAGGAGGCGTCGCCCGCCGCCCGCGCCATTCGAAATGCGCGGCGCCTGCTGGGTGAATGACGGTTATTTTGCAGCTGCGACAGGGGACGTCCTCTCCTGCCCCAGTGCGTCGAATTGGGGCGAAAGCGCCGTAATTGCGTAACATGCCGTGACCCGAAAACCGCGCGCAGCGCTTGACCGATTGTGCATCGCAACCTAGATTGACCTTCGACGCCTCCGGGCGTCTTGCCCTTCCTGGGCGTTTCCTCCCTATAGACTTTTATGCCGCGCCTCCGGGCGCGGCTTTTTTTCGTCCCGCGCCGATCCGGGGGCAGGGGGCCGGGGTCAGGCCGCCCCGTCGTCCGCGCACAGGGCGGCGATGACGCGGTTCAGCGCCTTGCGGGTCGCGGCATGGGTCGCGTTGGGCGTCTGGGTCGCCTCGTCCAGATACAGTTTGCGGCTCAGTTCGATCTGGATCGCCTCATAGCCGTCCGCCGGCCGGCCCCAGACCTGGGTGGACCAGCCCCCGGCGTAGGGATGGTTCAGCGCCACCCGCCAGCCCAGCCCCTCGAACAGGTCGCGCAGTCGCCGGGTCAGCCGCGCCTGGCACGACGATCCGTGCCGGTCGCCCAGCACCACCTCCGCCCCCACCGCCCGCGTCGGCATGGAATGCCAGTCGATCAGTACGGCCCGGCCCCGCCGCGCCCGCGTCCGTTCCATCAGTTCGGCCAGGGCCGTGTGATAGGGGGCGTGGGCGGTCCGGATGCGCGCCTGGGCCTCCGCCAGGGACAGCCGCCGATCATACAGGGCCAGGCCGTCGCCCGACAGCCGGGGGATGACGCCGTATCCAGCCCGGGTCTTGGCCCCCACCGGCCCGTCCGCATCGACGATCAGGTCCGGATCCAGTTCGCCAGGGTCGCGGTTCAGGTCCAGATAGGCCCGGCCGATCCGCCCCTCGATCAGGGGCGCCCCATGGGCCGGCCCTTCGCGCACCAGGGCGCCGACCAGGGCGTCCTCGGCGCTTTTCAGGCTGGCGCGGGCCAGTCCGGCGAAGGCCCCCATGTCGTCGGGATAGGTCTCGCCCGAATGGGGCGAGGCGAAGACCAGGGCCGTTTCCGGGGCCGCGGCGGGCGGCAGGCTGATCGCGAAACTGGCCCCGTCCGTGGTCATGATCCCCGCATAACGGGTTTCGCTGTGGAAGGAAGACGTTCGACCGGTGAATTTCATCGCCGGTTTACGCTTGTCGGCCTAGGTTGCGTCCCTGATTAAACGGGCACTTCTCGAATGGCGCGCATCCTTTTGGCCGAAGACGACAGTTCGCTTCGCGGTTTCCTCACCCGAGCGCTCGAACGGGCGGGACATCATGTCGTCGACTGCGAGAACGGCGACGACGCCATCGACGCCCTGGAACACGGCCCCTACGACCTGCTGCTGACCGACATCGTCATGCCCGGCGCCGACGGGATCGAGGTGGCCCGCGTCGCCGCCGCCCGTCAGCCGGGCCTGCGCATCATGTTCATCACCGGCTTCGCCGCCGTCGCCCTGACCGCCGCCCAGGCCTCGCCCCAGGCCAAGGTCCTGTCCAAGCCGGTCCACCTGCGCGATCTGGTCAGTGAAGTCGAACGGATGGTCGCGGCCTGACGCTGAACCTGAGCGACGCGTTTAACGTCGTTCTTCCAAAAATCGTAATCTGGCCGTGAAATCGGCTTGATGCCGCCAGGCCGGGCCGCTATACGACCGCTCTTCCCGCCCCGGGGCGATTTCCCGGGGCCCTACGGCGGATGCGTAGCTCAGCGGGAGAGCACCTCGTTGACATCGAGGGGGTCACAGGTTCAATCCCTGTCGCGTCCACCATCCTCCCCCAACAGATTGCAAGCGTTGAAGAAACCGCTCTCGGGCGGTCGAAAACGCGCGTTTGCAGCACCAGCCTGCTGCACCACCAGCTTTGTCGAACGGCTGAAAACGGTTGTGAAACATTGGCTTCAGCCCGGTCGGGCTGCTGCACCAACCTGCTGCACATACCGTCCAAACGGCCCACTCAACCGTCACCACGGCCGCCCCGTCGTCGGCGCCCCAACCCTCCCGGCCTGATCGTCAGAGGGACGGTCTTCCACGTTCGCGTGAGAGTGCCCCGGAAGGCTCAGGGGATAGTCGGAAAAACACACGTCTGGCGGTCGCTCGGGACGGGGCGAAGGTCCGAAGCTATCCGCAAGGCCAAGCTCGTCGTGGCTGATCTGGAGCGTTCTTTTTCGCCTCAAGCCGAGACGGCGGTCGCGCCGGTGGGGTGTGGTCTTCCTGCTTCGAAAGCAGTGACTGCGCTTGATGTGCAGCCTCAGCACGCGATGACATTTGCCGATCTTTTTACGAGCTTCTGCTCCGATCCGTCGCGGGTCCGAGCACCCAAAACCCAGATGATTTACGACGGCCTTCTTTGGATAGCGTCGAGTGTATGGGGCGAGGATCGGCTGCTCACGTCTATAGATCGCGCGGCGTGTCGCCGACTGCTGGAGGTGCTGCGCTGTCTTCCTTCCAATCCTCAGAAACGCTTCCCCGCATTGAGCGCGGTTCAGGCTGCGGCAAAGGCGAAGGCGTCTGGGCTGAAGTCAACGCTCTCCCCCGGCTCGGTGAACGGCTATATGGCCAAGCTTCGAGCCTTGATGAAGTTTGCGGTCAACGAGGGGTGGATAGATCGAAATCCGGCGTTAGGTCTGAACGTGAGCGATCCGGTCAGAGAGCGCGACAAGCGGCTCCCATTTTCCGAAGAGCAACTCCAACATATCTTCAATGCCCCGATCTTTCGCGGCTGTGTTGATGATGGCTGGCATTATGCGGTGCCGGGTGGAAACCGCCCCCGACGCGCCCGCTTTTGGATTCCGCTGATCGGCCTCTACAGCGGGATGCGGCTTAACGAGATTTGCCAACTGGATGTGGCTGACATTCAGGTCGTTGAAGGCGTGCTGTGCTTCCTTGTGAGGGCGGACCCCACCGAAGCTGGCCGCAAACGATTGAAGACTAAAACCAGTGAGCGAGTGGTCCCGGTTCACCCCACGCTCTTGCGATTGGGGTTCTCGCAATACCTCGCCGCGAGGCGTGAGCAGAATTCGCAGAAGCTATTTCCTGAGCTTCGGGCCTCGGCGACCGGATATTTCTCAGATTCATTTTCGAAGTGGTTCAGAAGATTCCTCGCGTCGGCCGGAGCCGAGGCTCCGCGAACCTGCTTTCACTCCTTCAGGCATTGCTTCCGTGACGCTCTACGCCGAGCCAAGGTTCAGCATGAAATAGGTCTCGCGTTAGGTGGCTGGTCAGCAGGTGGATCGGCGGGAAACCTCACCGCAGCCGCATACGGCAGTGGCCACGCCGTCGCTGATTTAGCGGAGGCTGTAGCTTCTATCTCTTTCGATTTTCTCGACATTTCTTCTCTCGCCGACCCGCCCGATAACGGAGGTTGACAACGGCACTGGGTCCATGATGCATATATGCAGCATCAACATTCAGGTCCACACCATGTCTATCAACGAACCTCTTTCGCAAACCGCCGCCGTCATCAGTCGTATCCGACAGCAGCTTGGCGTCACCCAAGCTGCCGTCGCCACCGAAGCGAAGCTTGACCAAAGCCGGGTGTCTCGCATCGAAAAGGGCGAGGTCGCAGTTCAGGCTGAGGTAGACAAAGTTCTCGACGCGCTCGCTGCGATGGGGTCGCCGGAAGCGCGTGCCTTCAAGGATTTCGCTGATCGTGACTGGTCGGCAATCGAACCGCCCTCGTTCTGGAATCCCCAACGCGCCGCGCTGGAAATCACAGACGAGACGATGGGCGTCATCGAGGAATTTTTGTCAGACGAAGAGCAGCCGTGGCCTCTTCGACGGCAGATCGAACGTCACAAGGAAACTCTTCTTCGAGGAGCAAGCTACCTTCACCGCATGACCCATAACATCGCCTTCATCGGTGATATCGGCGTGGGCAAATCTACCGGGATCAGCTTTCTCTTCGATCTGCTCGTGCCGCCAAATCTGGCCGAGAAGCCGATGGATCGACCGGTTCTTGAAACGGGAGCGGGCGGGACGACCATCTGCGAGGTTCATATCAAGCGTGGCCCGGAGTTTGGAATTGCGATCCTGCCTATGACGGATAGCGAGGTCCGAGACCTTGTGTCCGATTTCTGTGCAGCCAAATGGACCGTGTTTAAGGACGGCGAAAAGGAGGCTGGGGAAAGCGTCAACGTCAGTCGAGAGGTTGAACGCGCCATTCGCAACATGACTGGACAAACTCGTCGTCGCGGCACCGATGGTGGCAAAATCGTTTATCACGACCCCATCCAAACCATCGTCGCGTCGTGTGCGAGCGAGGAAGAGTTCCGCACACGCATTTTGGAGATGATGTCGCTGGCAGAACGAACCTCGCGCGAGGTTTGGTATGACAGCGCGACTCGCCAGCACCCCATGGAGTGGATCACGAAGACCTTCAAGGAGGTCAACAATGGCCGTGCGCCGGATGTGTCCATCCCCAAGGCTATCGACCTGATCATTCCCGAGTTCGGAAAGGCATTTGGCGAACTCGAAATCTCGGTGATCGACACAAAGGGGGTCGATGACGTCGCCGTCAGGGAGGACTTGGACCTTCGGCTTAAAGACCCTCGCACCGCCGTCGTTTTCTGCTCCCGCTTCAACGACGCACCGGGGACCAGCAGCCGGAACCTGCTTCAGCATATGAGGCAGACGTTCTCCGAACCAGTGAACACAGGCAAAGTAGCGATCCTCGCTCTACCGCGTGCAGAGGAAGCGCGCGCGATGAAGGACGACTCCGGCGAAACCGCGATGGATGACGCGGAGGGCTACTCCTTCAAGCAGATGCAGGTCGAGAACGAACTCGCCGCTGACGATCTGGATGGCGTGCCCATGATGTTCTTCAACGTCCAGTCAGATGATCCTGCGCTCGTAAGAGAGGGCCTGTTCTCCCAACTGAACCGCATGCGTAGCACGGTCGAGACGCGCCTGTTCGATCTCTGCGCGGCCGTGGACGATCTGATCAAGAACAGCGAAGCCCAAGCTGCCAACGCCGCTATCGAGGAGGTTGCCGACAGGCTTAGCCGATTTCTTGGGTCACACCCCAAGCTCGCGGCGCGAGAACGGTTGGCCTACAGTGAAGCTCTGAGCACGGTGCGAGGTGTTCGCTATGCCTCGACCCTTTGGGCAGCTACGCGCAGGAGCGGAGAATACTCCGGCCTTAACATCGTGCACCAAGTCGGCGTCGGCGCCGCGCGTGACGCTCGGGTGAGGAGCGAACGCTGGTTCTCTTCGCTCAAGGACTACCTCGCGGTCATGAAGAATGACGAAGGTCTGACCCTTGCGGCAAAAACCGTTGAGCAGATCAGTCGCAGCGCGATGGCATCTCGGGTGGCTTTCTTGGAGGCCGTCCAACGTGCAGGCATGGAGGTTTACAGAGAACCTCTTGCACAGTCCCCTGTGTGGGGCCGTTGCGCGAGCCAATGGGGTCAAGGCCCCGGCTTCAAGATGCGGGTGGCTAACGAGCTTGAGGCATGGTTCGACAAGGAAGTCGAAGCCAAAGACAAGCTCGAAGAGATCACGAACACTCTGTGGGAGCAGTTGGTTCTGGCGCCGTTGCGCCGCCTCGTTGAGGAGAACGCGCCTGAGATCGACGTGATTGGAAACGTCGTCCCGTTCAAACGAAAGGCGTGACCATGTGAACAGGGAGGGGCGGGGCTATAATGTCTCGCCCCGTCCCGAGCGACCGCCAGACGGGGGGTTTTCCGACTATCCCCTGGGCCTTCCGGGGCACCCCCACGCGAACGTGGGAGACCGTCCCTCTGACGGTCCCGTCTCTTTTACACAACTGACGCCGCCGGCCGACCACCCCGG
>NZ_JMQR01000119.1:0-8955 GCF_000698025.1 Brevundimonas sp. EAKA
GGGGAGGGAGAGTTCTCTTAACCCATGCGTCTTCCCTCCCTCCTTCGCCGCACGCCCTTCCGGCTGACCCTGCTGTTCCTGGCCCTGTTCGTGGCGGCGGCGGGGGCGATCCTGGCCTATGTCTATTTCGCCTCGGCGTCCGAGGCCCAGACGCGGGCGCGGACCGACGTCGAGACGGAGCTGGCCGCCCTGACCGCCGTCCACCGCACGCGCGGGATCGACGCCCTGAACCAGGCCCTGGTGGAACGCACGATTCGGGGCGGTCCCTATCTGTATCTGCTGACCGGCCCGGACGGTAAGATCGTCACCGGCAATCTGTCGGTCATGCCCTTCGACCTGAAGGAGGCGCGCCGGACCGGGACCGGCGAATGGAGCACCTTCCGCCTGACCAGCACCGATCCCGACGGCCGGGTCCAGACCCGCCGCTCCATCGGGGTGATCATGCCGCTGGCGGGGGGCGACACCCTGTTCGTCGGCGAGGATATCGGCGGGATCGAGGAATATCTGTCGCGCCTGACCCAGGCCCTGTGGGGGGCGATGGCCCTGGTCATGTTGCTGGGTCTGGCGGGCGGTCTCTACATCAGCCGCCGGGTCGAAAGCGCCATGGCCGGGCTGAACCGCGTGGTCCAGGCGGTGCAGGACGGCGACCTGAAGGTCCGCGCCCCCATCCGCAATTCGGGCGACGAACTGGACGAACTGGGCCAGGGATTGAACGTCATGCTGGACCGGCTGGAGGGGTCGATGGCCTCGATCCGTCACGCCGGCGACGCCATCGCCCACGACCTGCGTTCGCCCCTGACGCGGATGCGGGCCAAGCTGGAGGTGGCCCTGATCGACGCCGAGGCGGGCAAGATCGACGGGGTGGACGCCCTGGGCATCGCCCTGGACGAGGCCGATCACCTGCTGAAGACCTTCAACACCGTCCTGGCCATCGCCCGGCTGCAAGCCGGCGGGGCGCCGGATCCCAAGCCGATGGACGCGGGCGAACTGGCCGCCGACATGGCCGAGCTGTACGAACCGGCGGCCGAGGACAAGTCGATCGACTTCTCGTCCGAGGTCGAGACCGGCCTGATGATCGAAGGCAACCAGCCCTTCCTGGCCCAGGCCCTGGCCAATCTGATCGACAACGCCATCAAATACACCCCGGCCGGCGGGGCGGTGAAGCTGCGGGCGCGGCGGCGGTCGTCGGGCGAGATCGAATATTCGGTCACCGACACCGGCCCCGGCGTGCCGGAAGAGGACCGCGAGCGCGTCGTTCAGCGGTTCGTGCGCCTGGACAACAGCCGCACGGAACCGGGCTCGGGCCTGGGCCTGTCCCTGGTCACGGCGGTGGCTGAGGCCCACGGCGGCCGGGTGGTGCTGGACGAAGGCCCCGGCGCCTATGGCGGCTTCGGGCCGGGTCTGCGGGTGGCCCTGGTGCTGCCGCCCGCTGGGCAGACTTAGAGATTTCCGCTCATCCCGGCGAAAGCCGGGACCCAGTTCTTTGGGCGCGCGGCCTTGTGGCGCGTGTCAGGATTGTGGTCCAACGGCGGCGCCGAGCGAAAGCACTGGGTCCCGGCTTTCGCCGGGATGAGCGGATAAATTGATGGCCGATACTGAAACCTCCGCGACGATCCCGCTGGGCCAGCGGATCAAGGCCGCCGGCCCCGTCGCGAACCCCGCCGCCGCCGAACGCCTGCTGGAGACCCTGATCGAGGCCGCCGACGCCGACGGCTGGCGCGAGACCCTCGACGCCGCCTGGCCTGCCCTGGCGCCCGTAGCCGGCGCCTCGCCCTATCTGGCGGGCCTGATGCGTCGTCGGCCGGCTCATCTGCGTCGGATTTTGGAACGGGACCCGACGTCGGGACTGATCCGCATCCTCGCCGAGACCGACGCCCTGGACGCCGAACCCGACGATGTCCGCGCGCCGCTCCGGGTGCTGAAGGCCGATCTGCACCTGCTGACGGCCCTGGCCGATCTGGGCGGGGTCTGGGACCTGGACCAGGTGACGGGCGCCCTGTCCAGCTTCGCCGACGCCGCCTGCCGCGCCGCCCTGCGCGCCGTCGCCGCCGAACAGCGCGCGCGGGGTCGCCTGGTCTCGCCGCCCGACGATTCGCGCGGCCCCATCCCCGGCCTGTTCGGCCTGGCCATGGGCAAGCATGGCGCGAACGAGCTGAACTATTCGTCCGACATCGACATCTCGCTCTTCTTCGAGCCGCGCCTGCTGGGCCTGGCCCTGCGCGAGGGCGAGGAGATGCAGGACTTCGCCAATCGCGTCGGCAAGGGGATCGCGACCCTGCTGACCGAACGGACGGCCGACGGCTATGTCTTCCGCGTCGATCTGCGGCTGCGGCCCGACCCGTCTTCGACCCCCCCGGTGGTGTCGGGCCCGATGGCCCTGGCCTATTATGAAAGCGTCGGTCAGAACTGGGAGCGGGCGGCCTTCATCAAGGCGCGGCCGGTGCTGGGCGACCCGCGCGCCGCCGCCCGATTCGTGAAAGCCCTGCGCCCCTTCATCTGGCGCCGCAGCCTGGACTACGCCGCCGTCCTCGACATCCAGTCGATCAAGAAACAGATCCACGTCCACAAGACCGGCGAGGGGCTGCAGGCCGCCGGGGCCAATCTGAAACTCGGCCGGGGCGGCATCCGCGAGATCGAATTCTACGCCCAGACCCAGCAGTTGATCCTGGCCGGTCGCGACCCCGCCCTGCGCGCCACGCGCACCCTGGACGCCCTGACGGCCCTGGCCCAGGCCGACCATATCCCCGCCGCCGTCGCCGAGGAGATGTCCGCCGCCTATGTCGAACTGCGCGGCCTGGAGCACCGGGTCCAGATGCTGGACGACGAACAGACCCACCGCCTGCCCGAGGATCCCCAGCGCCGCGCCGCCGTCGCCGCCCTGGCCGGCTGGACCGATCTGGCGGCCTTCGACGCCCATGTCGAGGCCCTGCTGGTCCGGGTCAACACCCGCTACGGCGAACTGTTCGAAGGCGGGGAGGAGCTGGACTCCGCCTATGGCAGCCTGGTCTTCACCGGGGTCGAGAACGATCCCGAGACCCTGGACACCCTGCGCCGCATGGGCTTTTCCGAGGCGCCGTCGGTGGCGGACACCATCCGCTCCTGGCACCATGGCCGCATCCCCGCGACCCGGACCGAGCGGGGGCGCGAACTGTTCACTCGTCTGGCGCCGCGCCTGCTGGAGGCCCTGGCCCGGTCGGGCGCGCCCGACGACGCCTTTCGCCGGTTCGCCGTCTTCTTCTCGGGCCTGGCCGCCGGGGTTCAGGTCCAGGCCCTGTTCCTGAACCAGCCCAAACTGTTCGAGATGGTGCTGGGCGTCATGGCCTTCGCGCCCCGCCTGGCCCGGACCCTGGGGCGTCAGCCGGCGGCCCTGGACGGGGTGCTGGACGCCCGCTTCCTGGCCGATCTGTCGGACGAGACCGGCCTGACCGAACAGATCCTGCGTGAAGCCGGCGAGACCGAGGATTTCGAGGGCGCCATGAACGCCGTGCGCCGTCTCCACCGCGAGCAGATGTTCCGCATCGGCATCCACGCCATGACCGGCCGCGCCGGACCGGAGGCGGCCGGCCGCGCCTACGCCGCCCTGGCCGACGCCGCCATGCGGACCCTGTCGCCCGCCGCCCTGGCCGAGACCGAACGGCTGGGCGGCGCCTTCCCCGGCGCGGTGGCCGTGGTGGCCCTGGGCAAGGCCGGCTCGCGCGAGATGACGGCCGGGTCCGACCTGGACCTGATGACCCTGTACGACGCCCCGCCCGAGACGGTGTCCGAGATCAAGGGCTGGACCGCCGACGTCTTCTACGCCCGGTTCACCCAGCGGCTGATCGCGGCCCTGTCGGCCCACACGGCCGAGGGCGGCCTGTACGAGGTGGACATGCGGCTGCGCCCCACCGGGTCCAAGGGGCCGGTCTCGGTGCGGCTGTCCACTTTCGACGACTATTACGCCGGCGAGGCCGAGACCTGGGAGTTCATGGTCCTGACCCGCGCCCGCGTCGTCTGGGCCAGCGATCCGGTCTTCGGCGACCGGGTCTCCGCGGCGATCGAGGCGGCCCTGCGTCGGCCCCGTCCCGGCGTCGATGTCGCCGCCGATGTCCGCAGAATGCGCGCCCTGATGGATCGCGAGCGCCGCCCCCACGGCTTCTGGGATCTGAAACTGTCGCCGGGCGGCCAGGTGGACGCCGAGTTCGCGGCCCAGTACCGCCAGCTCCAGGCCGCCGTCGCGGGCGAGCCCCTGACCCTGTCAACGCTGGAGGCCCTGCACGACGACCCGGTCCTGGCCGAGGCCTGGCGGGTGCAGCAGCGGCTGGCTCATCTGCTGGCCGCCGCCTTCGAGGGCCGGGTCGATCCCGAGGCCGAGCCGTCGGTCTTCCGGCTGCGGCTGGCCGAGGCGGCGGGGGCTCAGGACTTCGAGTCGCTGAAGACCGAACTGACGGAACTGCGGGCGCGGGCTCGCAAGGCCTTCGAACGGGCGGTCCCGCTCACGCGCGAAGAGATCAGTCGCGACGGAGAGTCCGAGGAGCCGCGTTCAATCTCCTGACAGGGTCGTCAACGACCGCTCAAGGCGGTTCGAGGAGATTATCGAGATGAGAAACATCGTTCTGAACGGTTTCAGCGCCATGGCCTTGGCCGCCGTCCTCGGCGCCGGCGCCGGGGTCGCCACGGCCCAGGTTCCGCCGCCGCCGGCCGACGGTCCCCCGCCGCCCTATGCGCGCGGCCTGGCCGACCGGAACGCCGATCTGACCCGCGACGCCTTCGTCGAGGCTCGCGTGGCCCGCCTTACCGCGCTGGACGCCGACCGCGACGGCACGGTCAGCGTGGCCGAGCGTCAGGCCGCCATGCAGGCCAAGCGCGCCGAGCGAGCCGACGACCGCTTCGCCACGCTGGACGCCGACAGCGACGGCTCCATCAGCCGCGCTGAGTTCGACGCCGGTCACGCCGCCCGTCCTGATCGCCCCGAGCGCGCCCGTTCGGGTCAGCGCGGCGGTCCCCGCCACGCCATGCGCGGTCCGGAAGGTCGGGCACGCGGCCCTGTGGTCATCTCCGAGGCCGCCGCCAGGCTGGGCGAACAGTTCGACAAGATGGACGCTGACAAGAACGGCGTCGTCACCGCCGACGAGCGCCGGGCCGCCATGACCGCCAATCGCGCCGAGCGCCGCGCCGAACGGGGAGGCCAAGGTCAGCAACGCCGCGCCGTCCGTCCGGTGCAACAACCCGCTTCCCCGGCTCCGGCTTCGGAGTAAGAACGGTGTCGGGGTCGGCCGTCCTGGGCGAATCGGTCCCTTTCGTCAGCAGCGGAAGAGGCGGGTTTGGTCGCGATCGTCGACCCCGACGAGGATCTTGTGCGCCGCGTGGGTCAGGGCGACCCGGCGGCCGCGCAGACGCTTGTGTCGCGCAAGCTGCCGCGCATCCTGGCCCTGGCCCAACGCATGCTGGGCGACGCCGCCGAGGCCGAGGACGTGGCCCAGGAGACCCTGCTCAAGGCCTGGCGACAGGCGCCGAAATGGACCCCCGGCAAGGCCCGGTTCGACACCTGGCTGCACCGGGTGGCGCTGAACCTCTGCTACGACCGGCTGCGGCGACGGCGCGAAATCCCCATGGAGACGCCGCCGGATCGCCCCGATGACGGCCCGGCGCCGGATCGCGCCCTGTTGGCGGCCGAGACGGGGGCTCAGGTCGACGGGGCGCTGAAACGCCTGCCGGACCGTCAGCGCGAGGCGGTGGTCCTGTGTCATTATCAGGAGCTGTCCAATATCGAGGCGGCCGCCCTGATGAGCATCAGCGTCGAGGCGCTGGAGAGTTTGTTGTCGCGCGGACGCCGCGCATTGCGTCTAGCCCTGGCGGACCTCGCGCCGGGGATGAAGCCAGGGATGACTAAGGGAGTCGGACGATGAAGGCGGATCGGTTGCACGCTCTGGCGGAGGCTTACGGCGCCGACCTGCGTCGGTGGCCCGCGTCTGAACGCGTCTTCGCCGAAAGCCTGATCGCCGCCGATCCGTCGCTGAAGACGGCGCTGGCCCAGGCGGCGGCGCTGGACGCCCTGCTGGACGCCTCGCCCGCCCCGACGCCCCCGGCCGACCTGACGGCGCGCCTGCTGGCCGCCGCGCCGAAAGCGAAGACCCGCCGCTATCATCTGGACCGGATCGCCCTGTTCCTGGGCGCGGGCTGGGCGGCGGCCGCCTGCGCCGGCGTGGTCGCCGGCGTGGGTCTGACCACCCATGTCACCGCCGACGAGCGGGCCGACGCGGTGCTTTACCAATCCACCCTGGTCGAGGTGGACGATACGGAGGTTCTGGGATGAGCGGACGCAGCCTGAAGATCGCCCTGGCGGTGTCGGTGGCCCTGAACCTGTTCGCCCTGGCCGGCGGGGTCGCCTTCGCGGTCAGCTGGGCCAGGGTGGACGAACGGGTCGCCGACCTGCGCCGCACCGCGCGCCACGGTCCCTTCCGCGAGGTGATCGCCCAGCTGCAGCCTGAAGTCCGGCGCGACGTTCGCGCCAGGATGCGGGCTGCTGCGCTCGCGGCCCGGCCCGATTTCGAGGCCGCTCGCGCGGCGCGGGCCCAGGCGGTCCAGGCGGCGTCCCAGCCCCGGATGGACGCGGCCCGCGTCCAGGCCCTGCTGGATCAGTCGCGCACGGCCGAGATGCGCGGTCGCGCCCGTCTGGAAGGCGAGGCCATCGCCATGCTGGAAAAACTGGACGTCGAGGACCGCAAGGTCCTGTCCGGCCTGCTGATGCGGCGTGGGCCACGGTCCGGTCCCCGGACGCCCGACACCGGCCGCAACGCCGCGCCCCGGCCGCCGGAACCGGACGGCCCCGACGGTCCCGGCTGAGGCGGGTTCAGCCCTTGTTCGACGCCCGATAGGCGGCGACGGCGTCCACGGTGGCGCGCACCTTGGCCTCGATGGCGGCCCAGTCGCCCGACTTGACGGCTTCGTCCGTCACCAGTTTCGATCCCATGCCCGCCGCCACGATGCCGGCGCCGAACCATTTGGCGATCGAGGCCTCATCGGGATCGACGCCGCCCGTGGGCATGATCTTGACCCAGGGCATCGGCCCCTTGACCGCCTTGACGAAGTCCGGGCCGCCGACCGACGACCCCGGAAACAGTTTGACGATGTCGCAGCCCAGCTCGTGCGCCTCGCCGATGTCCGTCACCGAGCCGCAGCCGGGAAAATAGGCCACCATGCGTCGGTTGCAGACCTTGGCCACGTCGGGGACCAGGCAGGGGCTGACGACAAAGCGCGCGCCCCGGTTCAGGTAGAGCGAGGCCGTACCGCTATCGACCACCGAGCCGATGCCCAGCACCACCTCGGGGTCGGTCCTGATCAGCTCGCGATTGATCTCGCCGAACAGGTCGCAGGCGAAGTCGCCGCGATTGGTGAACTCGACCACCGGCGCCCCGCCGCGCGCGCAGGCGCGGATGACGTTCAGGCTGACCTCGGGATCGGGATGATAGAAGACGGGGCAGACGCCCTGGGTCTCGAGCGCCTGAAGCACGCTGACGCGATCATGGGCCATGTCTTAATCTCCGCCTGTCCCGAGCCGCGCCGGAACGCCTGTGTTGCACCGACCGGTCGCCCGGCCTCGCCCCCTGCTTATCCCAGCCGCCGCCGAAAGCGAAAGCCGCGCGGCCGGGTTCATGGCGCTGCGGCGGAACATATTGTTTCATCCGACGTCTTCGACGCCGCGTCCAAAACGGTTTAGGACGCGGGCCAGCAACAGGAGCCCCCGCCCATGATGACCGCCATCTTCGTCTTCATCAAAACCGAGCTGGGCTACGCCAACGATGTGGCGGCCGACATCGTCGATAATGTCGAGAACGTCTCCGAGGTCTATTCCACCTCGGGCCAGCACGACCTGCTGGCCAAGTTCAACCTGCCGCGCGACGCCGACATCGGGACCTTCGTCACCAAACAGGTCCAGACCCGGCCGCATGTCCGCGACACCTTCACCGTCATCACCTTCTCGCCCTTCCTGCCCAAGGGCGGCTAGGCGCTCTTGCGCTTGACCTTGTCCTTGCGTTCTTCGGCGTCGTCGTCGTCGCCGACCTTCTCCTCGACCGTGGCCGACAGGCGCTGGAACACGCCCAGCCCGACCAGGACCAGCACCGCCGCGATCAGCAGGGCGGTGGGATAGATCAGCAGGGCCACGTCCTGGCGCGCCGTCTTGAACACCACCACCAGGGCCTCCAGGAACAGGGCGATGACGATGGTGGACAGGAATTTGGTCAGGCTGCGCCGGGCCTCGGCCGCGCTGCGCCGTTCGTTGCCGCGCCGCACCTCGTCCTCGAAGATGTATTTGGCCACGTCGAAGACGGCGATGGCGACGATGACATAGCCCAGCATGTCCAGCGCCGCGTCCGCTCCGGACTTGTCCGGGGACCGAATGGTGCGGATGGCGTCCATCAGGCCGAACCCGATCAGGGCCGAGGCCGACAACAGCAGCAGCAGGCTGGCGAAGGCGAAGACCGCGCGGGTCAGATAGGTCATGACGGTCGTCTCCTGGCGGCCCTGAACGCGCGAACGGCGAAGCTGTTGCACCGCTCGGTGGATGACGGCTTGGGGTGACGATGGCCGGCGGCGGCGCTAAACCAGCGAAATAGGGAGACCACACACATGACGCGATCCAACGCGCCCGCCTATCTGACCGGCTTCGGCAATCATTTCGCCACCGAGGCCGCGCCCGGCGCCCTGCCGCAGGGCCAGAACTCGCCGCAGAAGACGCCGATGGGCCTGTACGCCGAACAGCTGTCGGGCACGGCCTTCACCGCGCCGCGCGCCGAGAACCGGCGCAGCTGGCTGTACCGCCTGCGCCCCTCGGCCCAGCACGGCCCCTATGTGGCCTTCGACCAGGGGCGCGCCCGCTCCGGCCCCTTCGACGAGACCCCGCCAAATCCCAACCGGATGCGCTGGGACCCGCTGCCGATCCCGGAAGCGCCGACCGACTGGGTCGAAGGCCTCTTT
>NZ_JMQR01000120.1:0-8863 GCF_000698025.1 Brevundimonas sp. EAKA
TGCAACTCCCCCGCGCCGGCGGCGCCTCAGGACGTCGCCGGAGGGTCGAGGGGGATACTCGGCCGCACTCGGGACGGTTCTTCGCAGGGACCGCCGACCCGTCGCAGGCTTATGGGGTTAGGCGATAAGACCGCCACCGCTCGGCGCCCCGAGCTTGCAGGCCAACCTTCCGCGCGGGGCGTCAAACCTTCGTCGAAACGGTATTTCTAGATCATACTCCGGGCGAAGGCCCGGCGCCCCGCCCAGCCCTCCGCTTCCAAAGGGCCTCCAACTCCGCCCAAGGGACGGAGCGTTTCGCCGTGTCAGAATTCCGAAATCGCGCCCGGACGGCGCGAGCGGGTCTTCAGCCACATGACGCCCAGCAGGTCCGAGAAGGAGGCCCGCAGACGGCCCCAGTTGGTGTATTTCGACTGGCCCGTCTCGCGGTGGCGGTGGTCGACGTCGAGATACTGGTTGCGGAACCCCTCGCGGATCATCAGGGCCGGCAGATAGCGATGGATGTGATCGAAATAGGGAAGGCGCAGGAAGACGTCGCGGCGGAAGGCCTTCAGGCCGCAGCCGGTGTCGTCGGCGTCGTCGCCCAGCAGGCGGCGGCGGATGCGGTTGGCCCAGATCGAGGCCTGGCGCTTGGCCTGGCTGTCCTGGCGCTTGGCGCGCCGGCCGCCGACCAGGCCCACATCGGCCGGCGCGGCCAGCAGAGCGTCGACCAGGCGCGGGGCGTCGGCCGGGGGGTTCTGGCCGTCGCCGTCCATGGTGACGACCACGGGGGCGCGGGCGGCCAGCACCCCGGTGCGGACCGCCCGGCTCTGGCCCGCATTGGTCCCGTGGGACAGGACCCGCAGGGCCGGCAGTTCGGCCATGGCGGCCCTCAGCTCCGACAGGGTCGCGTCCCTGGAGGCGTCGTCGACGAAGATCATCTCATAGGATCGGCCGGCGAAGGCGGCCGCGATCTCGCGGGCCAGGGGGACGGCGGCGCCCGCCTCGTCATGGACGGGCACGACGACGGAGATCAGAGGCGCAGGATTGTGTTCGGCGGTCATGGCCGCTCCATAGACGAGATCGACGGCTTAGGGGAGACGGCTGACGACGGGCCGGTCGCCGTGTAAGGAGTCTCTCATGAAGACTTTCGATCTGGATCGCCGCATCGCCGGCTGGAAGGGTCCGCTCCTGGCGGCCCTGCTGACGCTGATCGCCGGCCTGCCCGGCCTGCTGCTGCTGCCGCCACTGGACCGGGACGAGAGCCGCTTCGCCCAGGCCACGGCCCAGATGCTGGAGAGCGGCGACTATGTCGACATCCGCTTCCAGGACGAACCACGCTGGAAGAAGCCGGTCGGCATCTACTGGATGCAGGCCGCCGCCGTCGCCCTGACCTCGGACGTCGAGGATCGCGACATCGCCCCTTACCGGATTCCGTCGCTGCTGGGGGCCATGCTGGCCGCCTGGGCCGTGGCCTGGGCCGGGTCGGCCCTGCTGGGCGCCCGCGTCGGCTTCTTCGGCGGCGCGATCATGGGGGCCACCTTCCTGCTGTCGACCGAGGCGGGCATCGCCAAGACCGACGCCATGCTGTGCGGCACCACCACCCTGGCCATGGCGGCCCTGGCGCGGATCTATATGGCGACACGGGCCGGAGAACGGCCGATCCGGCCGCACAAGCTGCTGTTCTGGATCGGGGTCGGCCTGTCGATCCTGATCAAGGGGCCGATCGGGCTTCTGGTCATCGCCCTGGCCGTGATCGCCCTGTCGATCTGGGACCGGAACATCAAATGGCTGGCGCGCCTCGGCTGGGGCTGGGGCCTGCCCCTGGTCGCCCTGATGGTCGGACCCTGGGCCATCGCCATCACCATCGCCACCGACGGCGGCTTCTGGCGCGAAGCCATCGGCGGGGACCTGGCGCCCAAGATCGCCGGCGCCCACGAAAGCCATTCCGGCTTCCCCGGCCTGTATCTGCTGCTGGCCCCCCTGCTCTTCTTCCCCTCGACCCTGCTGCTGCCGGCGGCCGTCTCGACCGGTTGGAGCCGGCGGGCCGAGCCGGCGATCCGGTTCCTGGTCTGCTGGCTGGTTCCCGGCTGGCTGATGTTCGAACTGGCCCCGACCAAGCTGTGGCACTACACCCTGCCGACCTTCGGGGCGCTGGCCCTGCTGGCCGCCGCCGCCCTGGCGCGGCCCATCGGCAAGGTGTCGCGCATCACCGGCGCCGCCCTGGCCCTGTTCGCCGCCCTGCTGATCATCGGCGTCACCGTCTATGGGCTGACGGTCTACGGCACCTCGACGGCCCAGACCTGGGCCGCCCTGACCGTGGTCACCACCCTGGCCGCAGCCGCCGTGGGCGCCTTCCTGCTGCTGAACCGGGCCCCGGTCGCGGCCCTGGTCGCGTCCCTGGCATTCGGCATCGTGGCCCATGGCGCCCTGGCCGGGACCATCCGCCAGCTGCGCCCCCTGGCCATCGCGCCCCAGCTGGAGAAGACGCTGGAGGCCGCCGACCTGCATCCGCGCCAGGGCCGCACGCCCGGCCCGGTCGCCATCACCACCTATCATGAGCCCAGCTTCGTCTTCCTGACCGGCCGGGACACGGACCTGACCGACGCCGAAGGCGCCGCCCGCGCCCTGGCCGAGGGGCGGCCGGCCATCGTCGAGGCGCGCGACGCCGCCGCCTTCCGCGACGCCGCCGGACGACTGGGCGTGTCGGGCCGGGCCGTCGGGGTGGTGCGGGGCTACAACTATTCGGGCGGGGACGAGATGACCCTGACCGTCTATGCGCCGCCGCCTCGGCCCGGAACAGGCGATGACGCAGGCGAAGCCCCATGAGCCGGTTCATCCAGATCGTCGAAGTGGGGCCCCGCGACGGGCTGCAGAACGAGAAGGCCGTGCTGGAGCCCGCCGTCCGCGTCGATCTGGTGCGGCGGCTGGAAGCGGCCGGCGCGCGCCGGATCGAGGCCGTCTCCTTCGTCCATCCCAAATATGTGCCGCAGATGGCCGGCGCCGAAGAGGTGATGGCCGCCCTGCCGCACGCGGCGGGCCGCAGCCGCATCGGCCTGGTCCTGAACGGCAAGGGCTATGACCGGGCGCTGGCGACGGGGGTCGACGAGGTCAATGTCTCGGTCGCGGCCACCGACGGCTTCGGCCTGAAGAACCAGGGCCTGTCGGTCAAGGACCAGCTGGCCATGCTGGGCGAGATCGTCGCCCGTCGGCACAATGCGGCGGCGTCGGACGGCGCCCCGTCCCTGTCGGCCATGATCTCGTGCGTCTGGGGCTGTCCGTTCGAGGGCGAGGTCTCGGTGGATCAGGTGACGGACATGGTCGGGGCCCTGGCGGACCTGGGCGTGGCGGAGATCGGCCTGGCCGACACCATCGGCGCCGGCGATCCCTGGGCCGTGACGCGCAAGGTGGAGGCCGCCCGCAAGGCCGCGCCCGACGCTGTGCTGCGCCTGCATTTCCACGACACCCGCAACACCGGCCTGGCCAACGCCTACGCCGGGGTCGAGGCCGGGATCGATGTTCTGGACGCCTCGGTCGGCGGCATCGGCGGCTGTCCCTTCGCCCCGGGCGCCACCGGCAATATCGCCACCGAGGACCTGGTCTATATGCTGGCGCGCAGCGGATTCGAGACCGGCTATGATCTGGACGCCCTGATCGCCACGGCCCGCTGGATCGGCGAGGCCCTCGGCCGCCCGGCCCCGTCCGCCCTCAGCCGCGCGGGCGGCTTTCCCCGCCACTGAGGGCGCCGTCACACCTCCGGCGTGGCGAAACCGGTCAAATAGAGTTAATCAAGCTTAACAAGCGCAGCCGTTGCGCCGGGGAGGACCGCCATGCTGATCGCCATACCCCTGCTGCTGATCCCGGTGATCCTGTACAATATCGTCGTGCTGTTCGGCGCGCCGGGCGACATGGGCATGGCCCAGGCCGACGCCATTCTGCGCGATCCGATGTTCTCGATCCCGATGGCGTCCGGCGCCCAGTGGAATATCGGCTCGGGCGACCTGATCCTGTTCCTGGGCCTGATCCTGCTGTTCTTCGAGCTGATCAAGTCGACCTCCAGCCAGAAGGTCGCCATCGTCAATCACGCCCTGTCGATGGTCCTGTTCATCGTCGTTCTGGTCGAGTTCCTGCTGATCCGCGGCTTCGCCACCTCGACCTTCTTCCTGATCGTGGTGATGATCCTGCTGGACGTCCTGGCCGGCTTCATCGTCACCATCATCTCGTCCCGCAAGGACTTCGATCTCGGGAACTGACGGCTTGATCAGGCCTCAGGCCGCCCGACAGAGGGATGGGCCCCGTGCGGCCTCAAGCAGCCCGACAGGGCGATAGGCCCCTAAGAAAAAGCCGTGAAGATCAGGGCGACGACGGCGACGTCGAAAACCTTGGCGGCGAGATGAAGGGCGGGCATGGGCTGGTCCGAAAAGAGGCGTTCTGGCCCCGCCCCAGCAAACCCCGTGCCGCTCAGCCCCGGCGGCGGTCAGATGTCGGTCTTGGCCGCCCGGCCCAAGGGAGGACGCCGCTCCGCCTCGCCTGAATATTCGGCGCCCATATAGGCGGCGCGGGCCGCGCCCAGCACGGGGGGGCCGCCGCGCAGACCGCGCTTCTGGCCGCGCTGCCCCATCTGCTGGGCGACAAAGGCCGCCGCGCCGGGGTCGGCCGCCACATGGACGGCAGGTCTTGCCGGGGCGGTTTCGGGCTTGAACTCGGGTTCGGCGGGTTCGACCGGAACCAGGGCGCGAGACCTCTCCTGATCGGCCCGCCGCTCCCGTTCCCAGCGCTCGCCTTCGCGGCGATCGATCCGCTCGGGCCCGCCGACCGCTCCTATGCGCTCGGTCATTTCGCCTTCGACCCGCCCGCCAGACGATCGATCTGGGCGCGCATCTCGTCCATCTGGCGACGCATCTCGTCCAGGGCGTCGGGCGCCGCCGGAGCCCCGTCTCCGGTTTCCGTCGGCGCCGCCTGAGACGCCGTTTGGGACTCGGTCCGGGAATAGCCGAAGGCGGGGAACATCTGCATGGCCCGTTCGAACATGGCCATGTTCGCCTTGGCCGCCTCCTCCATCAGGGTCGCGCCCGATCCCGTGCCGAAGGCCCGGCTCATCTGACTGGCGAACTGTTCCTGCTGGCGGCCGAAATTGGCCAGCGACATCTCCAGGTAGGAGGGCAGAACCCCCTGCATGGAGCCGCCGTAAAAACCGATCAGCTGGCGCAGGAACTGCACCGGCAGCAGGGCTTCGCCCCGGCTCTCTTCCTCGAAGATGATCTGGGTCAGGATCTGACGGGTCAGGTCGTCATTGGTCTTGGCGTCATAGACGACGAACTCGGTCCCCTCGCGCACCATGGCGGCCAGGTCCTCCAGCGTCACATAGGCGCTGGTCCGCGTATTATAGAGCCTGCGGTTCGCATACTTCTTGATGACGACCTGGGCGCCGTCGCCGTGTTTTCCACCCTTGATCTTTTCGTCAGCCACGCTTGTTCTCGCGATGTTGCAACGCGTCACTATCCTCCGTTGCGACGCGATGCGCCAGAGGGGGGATTCGGCGACCTGAACACGCAGGGATCGGACGGATATCCTAGTGGCTCATCGCGGGGGCCAGGACGACGCCCACCAGAACCGCCGTCCAGTGGACGGTCGCGCCGGTGACGACGAAACCGTGCCAGATGGCCCGGCGGAAACGCACCTTGGGGCTGATGAAGACCAGGACCCCGGCGGTGTAGATCAGACCGCCGATCACCAGCAGAGCCAGGGCGACCGGATGAACCGTCTCGACCATGGGCTTGAGGGCGGCCACGGCCAGCCAGCCGAACACCACATAGACGCCGCTCCAGAACTTGTCGGAAATGCGCGGCGCGAACAGTTTCACCCCGGCGCCGACGAAGGCCAGGGTCCAGATCAGGGCGGTGAAACCGACCGACCACAGGCCTTCGAATCTCTGGGTGGTGAAGGGCGTATAACTGCCGGCGATCATCAGGAAGATGGCGGCCTCGTCGAGCCGTCGCAGCACAGGTCGCGCGGCGCAGGGCTTGGTCCAGTTGTAAATCGTCGAGGCGGTCAGCATGCCGACCAGACACAGGGCGTAGATGGCCGTGGCCATGACCCCGCCGATTCCGGCGTAGACTCCCGCCAGACCGGCCAGGATGACGCCCCCGACCGCCGCCAGCATCAGACCGACGACATGGACCCAGAGGTCTGCCAGTCTTTCGGCACGCGTCTGGTAGTGCTCGATCATGTCCAGCTCGTCCGGCGTGCAGACGTGGGCGGCGAAGCGTTTCAGCGTGCGGAGCATGGCCAATCAAATCCGGGATCGTCCGTATCGTTCCTCCAGAATGCGCCGACAGGGTGACGAATGACTGAATCTGCGGCGGTCTGTTTCGGCCACAGGTGACGAAGCCGCCGGGATGCGGCAAAACGGCAACTCATTATTCCGCATCGAGTGAAATCCCATGACCGAGGTCGTCATCGTCTCCGCCGCCCGCACGCCCGTCGGGTCCTTCCTGGGGGCCCTGTCCGCGCTGCCGGCGTCGAAACTGGGCGAGGTCGCCATTCGGGCGGCGCTGGAACGGGCGGGCGTGTCGGGCGAAGAGGTCGATGAGGTGATCCTGGGCCATGTGCTGCAGGCCGCCGCCGGACAGGGCCCGGCCCGTCAGGCCGCCGTCGGCGCCGGGGTGCGCCAGGCGGCGCCGGCCTGGAGCCTGAACCAGATCTGCGGCTCGGGCCTGCGCGCCGTCGCCATCGCCGCCCAGCAGATCGCGCTGGGCGATGCGAAGATCGTCGTCGCCGGCGGCCAGGAGAGCATGAGCCAGGCGCCGCACGCCCAGCAGCTTCGGGCCGGGCACAAGATGGGCGACGTCGCCCTGATCGACACCATGATCAAGGACGGGCTGTGGGACGCCTTCAACGGCTACCACATGGGCCAGACGGCCGAGAACATCGCCGACAAATGGGCCATCACCCGTGAGGCCCAGGACGAATTCGCCCTCGCCAGCCAGAACAAGGCCGAGGCGGCGCAAAACGCAGGTCGGTTCGACGCCGAGATCGTTCCGGTCGTCATTCCCGGCAAGAAGGGCGACGTCGTCGTCGACAAGGACGAATACATCCGCCACGGCGCGACCATCGAGCTGATGCAGAAACTGCGGCCTGCCTTCGCCAAGGCGGGCAGCGTCACCGCCGCCAACGCCTCGGGCCTGAACGACGGCGCCGCCGCCCTGGTGCTGATGAGCGCCGATGAGGCGAAGGCCCGCGGCCTGGAGCCCCTGGCCCGCATCGTCTCGTCCGCCACGGCCGGGGTCGATCCGGCGATCATGGGCACGGGGCCGATCCCCGCCTCGAAAAAGGCGCTGGAAAAGGCGGGCTGGACCGTGGCCGACCTGGATCTGGTGGAATCCAACGAGGCCTTCGCCGCCCAGAGCCTGTGCGTGGTCAAAGAACTGGGCCTCGACCCGGCCAAGGTGAACGTGAACGGCGGCGCCATCGCCATCGGCCATCCCATCGGCGCCTCGGGCGCCCGCATCCTGACCACCCTGCTGTTCGAGATGAAGCGGTCGGGCGCGAAAAAGGGCCTGGCGACCCTGTGCATCGGCGGCGGCATGGGCGTGGCCATGTGCGTGGAGCGGAGCTGAGCGGCCCTCTCCTTGATCCGTCGCCCTCGGGCCGGTCCCAAGGATGACGGGACTTGACGGTCGGGGTTTACGCGCCGAGCGCAGACGCGACATGCCCCCTGATTGGTCAGGCCTCCGTCTGAATGGATCCCCGCGCCGAGCGTACACGGCAAAGACGGGTCAAAACGCCGCGTTCAGCCCCAGGGGCCGCGCGGTTCGCCAGGGGTGTCGGGCACGCCGGTGGTCGCGCGACGTGGCGTGACGGGAACCGCCGAGACGGGCGGCGTCGCCGCCGCGCGGGGACGCACCCCCATCTTGGCGCCCAGCTCCGCCAGGGCGCGCACCCGGTTGACCGTGGCCGGATGGGTCGAGAACAGGTTGTCGGCGCCGCGTCCGGCCAGGGGGTTGATGATGAACATCTGGCCCGAGGCGGGATTGCGTTCGGCGGTCGGATTGTGGATCCGCTTGGCGTAGGCGTCGATCTTCTGCAGGGCCGAGGCCAGGGCCTGGGGGTCGCCGGCGATCTCGGCGCCGATACGGTCGGCCTCGTATTCGCGGCCGCGGCTGATCGCCATCTGCACCAGGCCGGCGGCCATGGGCGCCAGGATCATCAGGGCCAGGGTTCCGATGACGCCGCCCGGTCGCTCGCGGTCCTCGCCGCCGCCGAAGAACAGCGCGAAATTGGCCAGGGCGGCGATGGCGCCGGCGATGGTGGCGGTCACCGTCATGATCAGGGTGTCGCGGTTCTTCACATGGGCCAGTTCGTGCGCCATCACCCCGCGCACCTCCTCGCGCGTCAGCATGTCCAGCAGGCCGGTGGTGGCGCAGACGGCGGCCCGTTCCGGATTGCGGCCGGTGGCGAAGGCGTTGGGCTGGTCGCTGGGGATGATGGCGACCTGGGGCTGGGGCAGGCCGGCGTCGCGGGCCATCTGGCGCACGTCGGCGACATAGTTGCGCACCACCGCGTTCGGATGTTGCTCGTCGACCGGCTGGGCCCGGTACATCTTCAGCACAATCTTGTCGGCGTTCCAGTAGCTGAACAGGTTCATCCCGCCGGCGAACACCAGGGCCACGGCCATGCCCGTCGCGCCGCCGATCAGATAACCCACACCCCCGAACAGGGCGGTCAAGGCGGCCAGAAGGATGAAGGTCTTCAGATGGTTCATCGTCGTTCCATCCGCGATCATCCGGTTTTTCTGGTGTCGCGGCTTCAATCGACTATTTGAGGCCATGAGACGCCGCCCTCAAGGGAGCCGACCTGTGACCGAACATCCCACCCCCGAGGGGGC
>NZ_JMQR01000121.1:0-8849 GCF_000698025.1 Brevundimonas sp. EAKA
CCCCTCCCCCGAGGGGGAGGGAGAATGAAAAATGCCGGTCTCGGCAGGATTGGACGCCCCCGGTTTCGGCCGGGGGCGTTTTTCTTTGCGCCTGCGACCAATTTCTCACCGAATTGCCCCGTTTCGGTCATGACCCATAAGGAAAGCACGCCTATATGACGGGCGCGCCCCTCACGGAGATGTGTCCGGCGGGGCCCAAGGGATAGCGAGAACAATGGCGGACGATGCGGGTCGGCTGAACCAGGTCTTTGCCGAGACCTCTTTCCTCTACGGGTCCAATGCGGCCTATATCGAGGAGCTGCACGAGAAGTGGGCCAATGATCCCGGCTCGGTCTCGGCGGAATGGAAAGCCTTCTTCGACCAGTTGCGCGACAACGCCGCCAGCGTGAAGGCCTCGGCCGAGGCCGGCGCCTGGGGGCGCGGAACCGCCACCGAGCCCAATGAGGCGAACGCCGTGTTCGACGGCCGCTGGCCGGCGCCCAAGCCCGACCCCAAGAAGCCCGGCGGCGCGCCGACGCCTGCAGCGGCCAAGGCCGCGCCGGCCGAGGTTTCAGGCGACGCGATCCGCGCCGCCGCCCATGATTCCATTCGCGCCCTGATGCTGATCCGCAGCTATCGCGTGCGCGGCCACCTGCAGGCCAAGCTGGACCCGCTGGGCATCGAACAGCCGGTCGAAAACCCGGAACTGACGCCGGAATTCTATGGTTTCAGCGCCGCCGACATGGATCGTCCGATCTTCCTGGACGGGGTCTTGGGGCTTCAGACGGGCACGATCCGCCAGGTGCTGGACCTGCTGAAGCGCACCTACTGCGGCAATATCGGCATCCAGTACATGCATATCGCCGAGCCGGAGGAGAAGTCCTGGCTGCAGCAGCGGTTCGAAGGGCCGGACAAGTTCGAGCAGAACGCCTTCACCAAGGAAGGCAAGCTGGCCATCCTGAACAAGCTGATCGAGGCCGAGGGCTTCGAACGCTTCCTGCACAAGCGTTTCCCCGGCACCAAGCGGTTCGGCCTGGACGGCGGCGAGGCCATGGTCCCGGCGCTGGAGCAGGTGATCAAGCGCGGCGGCAATCTGGGCGTCGATGAAGTCGTGCTGGGCATGGCCCACCGCGGCCGCCTGAACGTGCTCGCCGCCGTGATGGGCAAGCCCTACAAGGTCATCTTCCACGAGTTCCAGGGCGGCTCGGCCGTGCCCAGCGACATCGAGGGCTCGGGCGACGTCAAATATCACATGGGCGCCAGTTCGAACCGCGAGTTCGACGGCAACCACGTCCACCTGTCGCTGACCGCCAATCCGTCGCACCTCGAGATCGTCAATCCGGTGGTGCTGGGCAAGGCGCGCGCCAAACAGGCGTTCGACATCCGTGAGGCCAACGCCGGCAAGCCCGAGGCCGAATGGGCGCTGGACCGGTCCAAGGTCGTGCCCCTGCTGATCCACGGCGACGCCGCCTTCGCCGGCCAGGGCGTGGTGGCCGAGTGTTTCGCCCTGATGGGGCTGAAGGGCTACCGCACCGGCGGCACCCTGCATTTCGTCATCAACAACCAGATCGGCTTCACCACCAGCCCGCGCAACTCGCGCTCGTCGCCCTATCCGTCGGATGTGGCGCTGATGGTCCAGGCCCCGATCTTCCACGTGAACGGCGATGATCCCGAAGCGGTCGTCTTCGCCGCCAAGGTGGCCACCGAATATCGTCAGAAATTCCACAAGGACGCGGTGGTGGACATGTTCTGCTATCGCCGCTTCGGCCACAACGAAGGCGACGATCCCACCTTCACCCAGCCGCTGATGTATTCGAAGATCCGCGCCCAGCCCTCGACCCGCGAACTGTATTCGCAGCGTCTGGTCGCCGAGGGCGTGCTGACGCAGGCCGAGGTGGACGCCGAGATTGCGCGGTTCGACACCTTCCTTGACGACCAGTTCGAGGCCGGCAAGACCTGGTCCGCCGAGAAGGCCGACTGGCTGGACGGCCAGTGGCAGGGCTTCCAGTCGCCCAAGGACGAACTGCGCGGCGAGACCGCGGTGCCCCTGGCCAAGCTGACCGACCTGGGCCACCGCCTGACGACCATCCCCAACAGCGTCGACATGCACAAGACGCTGAAACGGGTCATCGACGGCCGGCGCGAGGCCATCACCTCGGGCGAGGGCCTGGACTGGGCCACGGCCGAGAGCCTGGCCTTCGCCTCGCTGGTGGACGAAGGCTTCCCGGTGCGTCTGTCGGGCCAGGACTCGGTGCGCGGCACCTTCTCGCAGCGCCATTCGGGCATCATCGATCAGACGACCGAAGAGCGTTACATCCCGCTGAACAACCTCCGCGAAGGCCAGGCCAACTACGAGGTCATCGACTCGGCCCTGTCGGAAGAGGCGGTGCTGGGCTTCGAGTACGGCTATTCGCTGGCCGACCCCAACACCATGGTGATGTGGGAAGCCCAGTTCGGCGACTTCGTGAACGGCGCCCAGGTGGTGATCGACCAGTTCATCAGCTCGGGCGAACGCAAGTGGCTGCGGATGAGCGGCCTGACCATGCTGTTGCCGCATGGCTATGAAGGCCAGGGACCGGAACACTCGTCGGCCCGTCTGGAGCGCTTCCTGCAACAGTGCGCCGAAGACAATATGCAGGTCGCCAACTGCACCACCCCGGCCAACTATTTCCACATCCTGCGTCGCCAGATGCACCGGCCGTTCCGCAAGCCGCTGATCCTGATGACGCCCAAGAGCCTGCTGCGTCACAAGAAGGCGGTCTCGTCGATGAAGGATCTGGCGGAGGGTTCGTCCTTCCACCGCGTCCTGCACGACGACGCCCAGACCCGCCCCGACGTCGCCGGGATCAAGATCAAGGCCGACAAGGCGATCCGCCGCGTCATCCTGTGTTCGGGCAAGGTCTATTACGACCTGCTGGACGCCCGCGAGAAGAAGGCCAAGGACGGCCAGGCGGTGGACGACGTCTATATCCTGCGCCTGGAGCAGTTCTATCCGTGGCCGATCCAGTCCTTGCGCAAGGAACTGGCCCGCTTCCCGAAGGCGGAAGTGGTCTGGTGCCAGGAAGAACCCAAGAACATGGGCGGCTGGACCTTCGTCGATCCGTGGCTGGAGCTGACGCTGGACAAGCTGGACGTCGCCTCCAAGCGCGCCCGCTACGTCGGCCGTCCCGGTTCCGCCTCGACGGCGGCCGGCCTGATGAGCCGCCACCTGAAGGAACTCGAGACCTTCACCAACGAAGCCTTCGCCTGATACACCTCACCGAATACTCCCAAAGAGACAGCTGGACCCGACATGGCCGACATCCTGACCCCCGCCCTCGGTGAATCCGTCACCGAGGCCACCATCGCGAAATGGACCAAGAAGGTCGGCGACGCGGTCAAGAAGGACGAACTGCTCGTCGAACTGGAGACCGACAAGGTCTCGCTGGAAGTGGTGGCGCCGGCCGACGGCGTCCTGGGCGCCATCAACGCCGCCGAGGGCGACACCGTCGTGCCGGGCACGGTCCTGGGTTCGGTGACCGAAGGCGGCGCGGCCGCCGCTGCGGCTCCGGCCTCGGCCCCAGCCAAGGCCGCCAAGGCCGAGGCCAAGGCGGCGCCCGCCGCCGCTGCGTCCAGCATCGACATCACCGTGCCGGTGATGGGCGAAAGCGTCGCCGAGGGCTCTATGGGCAAGTGGCTCAAGAAGAGCGGCGACGCCGTCAAGAAGGACGAACTGCTGGTCGAGATCGAGACCGACAAGGTCGCGGTCGAGGTTTCGGCGCCGGCTGACGGCGTGCTGACCATCGCCGCCGACGAGGGCGCGACCGTCACCCCCGGCCAGAAGATCGGTTCGGTTTCGGGTTCGGGCGCAGCCGCTTCGGCTCCGGCCGCCGCTGCCCCGGCGCCTGCCGCCGCTCCGGCCAACACCGGCTCGGCCCAGGTCTCGGGCGGCAAGAACGACACCCTGTCGCCGGCCGTCCAGCGCGTCGTCGCCGAAAACAATCTGGATCCGAAGGCCATCGCCGCCACGGGGCCCAAGGGCAATATCACCAAGGCTGACGCCATCGCCGCCATCGGTCAGGCCGCCCCGGCTCCGGCCGCCGCCGCCGCCGCGCCTTCGGCCCCGCGCGCCGTCGGCCCGCGCGAAGAGCGGGTGAAGATGACGCGCCTGCGTCAGACCATCGCCCGTCGCCTGAAGGAATCGCAGAACACGGCCGCCCAGCTGACCACCTTCAACGAGGTGGACATGACCAATGTCATGGCCCTGCGCGCCCAGTACAAAGAGGTGTTCGAGAAGCGCCACGGCGTGAAGCTGGGCTTCATGTCCTTCTTCACCAAGGCCGTGGTTGCGGCCCTGCACGAGATTCCGGCCGTCAACGCCGAGATCGACGGCACGGACATCATCTACAAGAACCACTATGACATCGGCGTCGCCGTCGGCACCGAAAAGGGTCTGGTGGTTCCGGTGCTGCGCGACGCCGACACCCTGAGCCTGGCGGGCATCGAAAAGGGCATCGGCGCCCTGGGCAAGGCCGCCCGCGACGGCGCCCTGACCATGGACCAGCTGCAGGGCGGCACCTTCACCATCACCAACGGCGGCACCTATGGGTCGCTGATGTCGACGCCGATCCTGAACGCCCCGCAGTCGGGCATCCTGGGCATGCACAACATCGTCCAGCGCCCGATGGCCATCAACGGCGAGGTCAAGATCCGTCCGATGATGTACCTGGCCCTCAGCTATGATCACCGCATTGTCGACGGCAAGGAAGCCGTGACCTTCCTGGTCCGCATCAAGGAACTGCTGGAAGACCCGCAGCGGGCCCTGCTGGACCTGTAAGAGACGGAAAGGCGGCGAGGTTCTCGTCGCCTTTTTCTTTCCCGACGAGGCCGATCATGCTGACCCTCTATACCGCCCCCGGATCCTGCAGCCGGGCCAGCCATATCGCGCTGGAAGAGTCCGGCCTGGCGTTCGAAGCCCGCCTGGTCGACTTCGCCCAGGGGGACCAGCGCCGGCCCGAGTTTCTGGCGATCAATCCCAAGGGGCGGGTTCCGGCTCTGGTGACCGATCAGGGCGTCCTGACCGAAAGCCCGGCCATTCTGGCCTATATCGCCGCCCTCGCTCCGCAGGGTCTGCTGGCGCCCGTCGAGCCCTTCGCTCTTGCGCGGATGCAGGCCTTCAACCTCTATCTGGCCTCGACTGTCCACGTCGCCCACGCCCATGGCCGCCGGGCCTCGCGCTGGAGCGACGACGCTGCGGCCCAGGCCTCGATGGCGGCCAAGGTGGCGCAGAACATGCGGGACTGTTTCACCCTGATCGAGGCGGATCTGGCCCGGAACGGAGACAGCGACTGGGTGATGGGCGACGCCTATTCCGTCGCAGATCCCTATCTGTTCACCTTCACCGGCTGGCTGGAAGGCGACGGCGTGGATGTGGCCGAGTTTCCGAATGTACGCGCCCATTACGACCGGATGGGCCGGCGTCCGGCGGTCGTCCGGGCGCTCCAGGCCGAGCAGACGCGCGCAGCCTGAGATATCATCGGTTGTGTCTCGTTTGCGCCGGTTGGACCTTTTCAGCCGACTAAGGGGTTTTCCGCACTTACGGCCCGGGCGGGAATGACGCCTTATTCCCGCCATGGAGTGGGCAGCGCGCGCGATAGGGGTGTTCTACGTCTTGGGCGGGCTGATGCTTCTGTATCAGGCCTGGCTCAACTGGCGTTTGCAGCGTGCATTGTCGGGGCTGATCCCGGTGTCCGTCACCGACCAGGTCGGGGACGGGGTGATTGCGCTGGGCGCCATGCTGGTCCTGGCCTCCGGCGCGGCCCTGGCGGCGCTCAGCGGCTGGGCGGTCGCGGCTTTCCTGGCCGGGTGGACGATCCAGGCCCTGTATCTGCTGTGGAATGATCGCGCCGTCCGCATCGCCGAGCCCACCGCCCTGAGCGGCCGTCGCCGGTCGGTCCACGCCTTCGCCGGCTATACAGCCGTCACGGCCCTGGTGCTGTGCCTGCCCATGCTGGGCGTGCTGGGCTGATCAGCCGAACTCGGCCTCGAGATCCGCCAGGCGTGCGGCCTGGTCCTCGGCGATCAGGGCGTTCAGCATGGGGTCCAGATCGCCTTCCAGGATCTGGGGCAGGCTGTGCAGGGTCAGGCCGATGCGGTGGTCGGTCACCCGGCCTTGCGGAAAGTTGTAGGTGCGAATCCGCTCGGACCGGTCGCCCGACCCGACCTGGGATTTGCGCGAGTCGGCGCGTGCCAGATCCTTGGCCTGGCGCTGCATGTCGTACAGGCGGACCCGCAGGTTCTTCATCGCCTTGTCGCGGTTCACATGCTGCGATTTCTCGGAGCTGGTGGCCACGATCCCGGTTGGAAGGTGGGTGATCCGCACGGCCGAGTCGGTCTTGTTGACGTGCTGGCCGCCCGAGCCGGAGGCGCGGAAGGTGTCGATGCGGATGTCCTTTTCCAGGATCTCGATCTCGACGTCCTCGACCTCGGGCAGGACGGCGACGGTGGCGGCCGAGGTGTGGATGCGACCCCCGGCCTCGGTGGTCGGCACCCGCTGGACGCGGTGGACGCCGCTCTCGAACTTCAGCCGGCCGAACACGCCGTCGCCGGTGACGGTGGCGATGATTTCCTTGTAGCCGCCGGCGTCGCCTTCGGTCGCCGAATCCAGCTCGATCCGCCAGCCGCGCGTGGCGGCGTAGCGCGAATACATGCGGAACAGGTCGCCGGCGAACAAGGCCGCCTCGTCGCCGCCGGTGCCGGCGCGGACTTCCAGCACGGCCGAGGCGTTCTCGTCGGCGTCGCGCGGGGCCAGCAGCAGAGCGACGTCGCGCTCCATCTGCGGCAGGCGCTCGGTCAGGTCGCGCAGCTCGTCCTGGGCCATGGCGGCCATTTCGGGATCGGCGGCCATGACCTCCAGATCGGCCATCTCGGCGCGGAGTCGGGCCAGACCCTGGACCGCGTCGGCGACGGGCTTGAGCTCGGCGTGCTCCTTGGACAGGCGGACGATCTCGACGCCGTCCGTCGCCGCACCCATGCGGGCCTCCACCTCGTGGAAACGGTCGAGCACCTGATCGAGACGGGCCTGGGGCAGACGCAAGGGGGCAATCCTGGAGAAAGGGAGGGCCGTCCTTAGCGCGCCGAGGGGCGCGATGTCGATTGTCGGCGGGGACCCCGGTCGGCGCCGGGATTGTGATTTTGGATAACGATGGCGTCAGAGGCGCTTACGCCGAGGGTTCCAAACGACTAGCTGACGGCCGATCAGCCGTGAGGAGGACGTCATGTTCGATCGCCCGCCGCCGTCGAAGCCTGTCGCCCAGGCCGCCGACGCGACTCCGGACGGCGCCGACAGCGTGGAACGGCTGTGCCGCCTGTATGACGCGCGTCTCACCGCGGCGGGCGGCCGTCTGTCGCCGGACGATGCGCGCGACCTGAAGACCATGGCGGGCCTCTATGGCCTGGATAGCGACCGGCCGGCGGTCGAGGTCTGGCGCGATCTGCGTCGGGTCATCGTGGCCCAGACATCCGGTTCCGCTGAAGGGGCCGCGCCCCGGCCGGCCGAGATCGCCGTCGTGGGGGGCGATCTGGAGCCCCTGACCCTGCTGGTGGTCGAGGATGACGCCGAGGTGGCCGCCGACCTGACGGAGCTGTTGACCGAGGCCGGGCACAGGGTGGTGGGCCCGTTCCACAGCGCGGCGGCGGCCGAGGCTGCGGCGGCCCTTCACGCCATCGACGGCGCCCTGCTGGACATCAATCTGTCCGGCGCCACGACCGGGGGCGAATTGGCCGAGGTTCTGACGCGGCGCTGGGACATTCGGGTGATTTTCATTTCCGGCGACGCTGAGGCCGCCGCCCGCTACGCCCCCCTGGCCGAGGCCCTGGTGCTGAAACCCTATACCGGTCCGCAGATCCTGGCGGCGGCGGCGCGGCTGGGCCGGCCGGGATGAGGTCGGGCCGGACGGCGAACGGCGTCTTGCGTCCGGCGCGCGGTCGCGCGATCACGGACCATGCTGTCGAACCGGTCCCGCTACGCCCTGCGCGCCATGATCCATCTGGCCGGCCTGCCGGGCGGCGGCCCCGCCACCATCGGCGAGATCGCCGAGGCCGCCACGGCCCCGCGCAAATTCCTAGAAGCCATACTTCTGGATCTGCGTCGTCAAAATCTGCTGGTGTCCAAGCGGGGGCGGACCGGAGGCTACGCCCTGGCGGCGCCGGCCGAGACCATCAGTTTCGCCGATGTGATCCGGGCGCTGGAAGGCCCCCTGGCCCTGGCGCCCTGCGCGTCGCGCACCGCCCACGGGCCTTGCGAGACCTGTCCGGACGTCGAGACCTGCCCGTTGCAGCCGGTCCTGCAGGATGGGCGCGACGCCGTCGCCGCGGTGTTCGAGGCGCGAAGCCTTCTGCAAGCCGCGTCGAATCCTTCTCCTATTGACCCAGTAGGAAAATAACACGCACCGTCGGGCGGATTTTCAGGGGCGGCCATGCAAGATTTCCTCGTCTTTCTCCTCGTCGGTTTCCTGGCCCAGTCCGTCGATGGGGCCCTGGGCATGGCTTACGGCGTCATCTCCTCGACGGTCCTGCTGTCGTTCGGCGTGCCCCCTGCGACAGCTTCGGCCAGCGTCCATGCCGCAGAGGTCTTCACCACGGCGGCGTCGGCCGGATCTCACACGGTCAACAAGAATGTAAACTGGAAACTGTTCGTGCCCCTGGCCATGGGCGGGGTGGTGGGCGGTTGCCTGGGAGCCTTCGTCCTGACCAGCATCGACGGCGACCTGGTCAAGCCCTGGATCACCGCCTACCTGGCGATCATGGGGGGCGTGATCATCTGGCGCGCGACCCGTCAGACTCGCGCGCGGATCTTCCCGGTCAGGTTCGCGGGGCCGCTGGGCGTCGTC
>NZ_JMQR01000122.1:0-8810 GCF_000698025.1 Brevundimonas sp. EAKA
AATTTAGGTTTTGTTTGAAAGGCAAGATCCCCCCAGACAGATCCACAGAGAAGAGCGGCGGCGGCGTCAGATGTGAATAGGAGGCAGGCCCGGAAGCGGCCGGGGCGAGGGCCTCGACAGCGGGCTCGAGGTCGGCCGCGCCGCCGAAGGCGAAGGCCTCGGTCTGGACGCCCGGCGCGGGCTGTCGCGGGGCGAACTCGGGCGCGGCGCCGGCGACGCCCGCAGGGGCGGGACGCATCGGAGCCGGAACGACGCCGGGCTGACCTGTGCGCTTGCCGAACACCCGTCAGCGCTTCTTGAACATGGAGGCGAACAGGGATTTCGACTCGGTCGAAGCCGCCTTTCCGGGCTTGGCCTTGGGTCCGGCGATGACGGGGATTTCCCGACGCGACACGATCTGGGCCAGGGTCTGGAAGGCCTCGGCCGCCTTGGTCTTGGCGCCGGCGTCCAGGATCATCTGGCCGTTGTTGGCGGCGGCGCCGAAGGTCTTGGCGTCGAAGGGGATGATCAGGCTGGGATGAACGCCCAGGGCGGCGCCGAAATCCTTGGCCGGGATCTCGGGACGACCGGGCACCCCGACCTGATTCAGCACCAGGCGCGGCGGGGCGTCGTTCGGGCGGCCCGAACGGATCAGGTCCATCATGTTCTTGGCGTTGCGCAGGGCCGCCAGGTCCGGCGTCGCCACGATCACCACCTCGTCGGCGCTGATCAGGGTGCGGCGCATCCACGGCGACCACAGGTGCGGCAGGTCCAGGACCACGAAGGGCGCGGTCGAGCGGATGCGCGTCGTCACCTCCTCGAAGGCCTCGGTCGAGATGTCCCAGTCGGTGTCCAGGGTGGCGGGCGCCGCGAACAGGCTGAGCTTGTCGGTGCAGCGGACCATCATCCGGTCCAGCAGGGTCGAGTCCAGTCGGTCGGGCTGGCCCAGGGCGTCGGCGACGCCGCTCAGCGGATCCTGGTTGAAGTCCAGGCCGGCGGTGCCGAACGGCAGATCATAATCGACGATGACCGTATTGGCGCCGATCCGCTCCGAGATCGCATAGGCGGTGTTGTGCGCCACGGCCGAGGCGCCGGCCCCGCCCCGCGCGCCGACAAAGGCGATGGACCGGCCGACAAACGGTTGCGCCGGATCGTTGAACAGGCCGCCGATGGCCGCGATCAGTTGCAGCGGCTGGAGCGGACCCACCAGATATTCGCTGACCCCGCGACGCATCAGTTCGCGGAACAGCAGGATGTCGTTGGTCGGCCCGACGACGACGACCTTGGTGCCGGCGTCGCAGACCTCGGCCAGCTGATCCACTTCCCACAGCAGGGTCTGAGGGTCCTTCAGGCATTCGACGATGATCAGAGGCGGGGTCGGTTCGTGCTGATAGGTCTCGACGGCCGCCTTGATCCCGCCGATGCGGATCTGGGTGGTGGCGCGCGACAGGCGTCGGTCCTGGGCGGCGCGCTCCGCCGCCGCCAGGGTGTCCTGGCGTTCGGCGAAGACATGGATGGCGATCCGCGGCACCGACACTTCGCCGATGGATCCGACGGCCGCGAGACCGCCGGCCATTCCGGCCGGGGCGACGCCGGACGGCGTGGCGGTCGCTTCCGGCGCTGCGGGCGCGAGGGCCGGCGCCAGGGTGGATTGCGCCTGGGCGACCATCTCGCCTACGGGATTGAACCCCGGGGCGGCAGGCTGGACGGACGGCTGGATGGGCGCCGGGGCGGTGAACTGCAGCGGCGACCGCTCCGGCTCGGCCGGGAAGGCGGTCGGCTCCGAGAAGTCCATATCGACGTCAAAGCCGTCGTCGAAGCTCGAGAGGGGGCGTGGCGTGGCGGTGCTCATGAGCCTCAGTCCACGGCCGTGGAGACGCGTGCGCCTTCCACCAGGGTTTCTTGGGGCGCGGCCGTAGGCTGGCCGGCGCGATACTTGTCGAACACCACCGAGCGTCGGGCCGCATCGGCGGGCGTCATGGGCCGGGGCGCCACGATGTCGCGGGGATCGGCGATCTGGGCGGCCAGGTTGGCGGTGACGGCGCAGCCGAAGTTCGACCCGGACATGTTGTCGCCCGTCCGGCTGAGATTGCCCCAGGCCGCGCCGCAGCGCGGCACGGCCGCCTGGACCGTTTCAAAACCGACGAGCACCGGCGCGCGCGGATCCGGCCCGACATAGCTGACGAGACGAAGACGCTCCGAAGGCAGACCGATCCGCTCAAGGGCGGTTCTGGCTTCGTGGGCGGCCTGGGCGGAAACGGGATCCCCGCCGGCCGGCGCCTCGATCACCACGGTTCCCGCGCCGGAAGCGGCGAACCGCTGGGCCAGGTCGCGCAGGGCGGCGTTCTGATTGGCCGACAGCCCGTCGTCGTGCACAGCCAGGGCGATGCGGTCCAGGCCGGCCTCGACCTGAAGCGAATAGCGCGACGTCGGCGTCAGCGGGGCCGGCCCGCCCAGGCTGGCGGGACCGCCGACACATCCGGTCAGGCCGACCACGGCGGTCGAAAGGGTCAGGGCGAGAAGCGGCTTGCGGGTCCGGATCATGAGCTCACTCGATCACATAGCCGGCCGCGCCCTGCCACACGGGGCCGGACGGGGCGGAGGGGGCGGGCGATCCGTAAACCTGGTTCAGTTGCCCGAACAGGATGGTCTGCGAGTCGCTGGCGATGCGCAGCCCATCGGCCGGCGTCTGCATGCGGTCGGGCGAGGTCGGGCTGACGATATAGGGTTCGACGATCACGACCAGCTCGGTCTCGCCGTTGAGGAAGTCCCGCGACCGGAACAGCGAGCCGAGCACCGGCAGATTGGTGACCCCGGGCAGGGAATCCACCGTCTGACGCGTGCTTTCCTGAAGCAGGCCGGCGATCATCATCGAGCCGCCCGAAGGCAGTTCGACCGTATTCTCGCTGCGGCGAACCGTCAGGCCCGGCAGGGTGATGGACGAGGGGGTGCCGGCGCCGATGGTGAAGCCGCCCTGGTCGGTCAGTTCCGACACCTCGACCTTCACCTGCAACGAGATCCGTCCTCCCGACAACACGATCGGGCGGAAGGCCAGACCCACGCCGTAGGGCTTGTAGGTGACGGTGATATTGCCGTCCTTGTCACGACCGGTCGGCAGCGGAAACTCGCCGCCCGCCAGGAAGTTGGCGGATTCGCCGTTGACCGAGGTCAGGTTCGGCTCGGCCAGGGTGCGGGCCAGACCCACGCGTTCGAAGGCTTCCAGGCACCCCGTCGCGTTGGTGCCCGTCATCGTCCGGAAGGCCGTGGAGGCGACATCGGAGATCACGTTCGACAGCGAACTGCCTGAACTGTTGGTCGTGGTGCGGCGATCAAAATTCAGATCATCGCCGTTATGGGTCTGGACCACATCGACAGTGCTGTTGGAGTTGTTGACGTTGCTCGACGTCGAATTTGAATTCGAGACGTTCGTCGTTCGACCGCCGTTCTGATTATAGCAAAGCGAGTTGCCGCCGGTCGCCGCGCCGTTGACGCCATAGGTGTTGGGCCGGGTGAAGCCGTAGGAATGGATGCCGGATCCCTTCAGGATGTCGGCGTTGAATCCCAGTTGCTTCAGGCTGCTGCGCTGGACCTCGACCACCCGGACCTTCAGGGTCACCTGATCGGATCCGGCGACGCTGATCATGTTCAGCACCTTTTCCGGCGCGGACACGAAGGCGCGGGCCACCTGAGCGGCCTGGACGGCCTGGGCCGGAGAATCGGCGACCCCGCTCAGGATCACGCTGTCGTTGACCGCCTCGGCGCGGATCTGGCTGCCCGGAACCAGCCGGCTGAGCGTGTCCTGCAGCGCGCTGGTTCCCGCATCGACCCGTACCCGCAGGCTCAGGATGGTGCGGCCGGCGGCGTCCAGAAAGACGGCGTCGGTCTCGCCGGGCGCAATCCCGATCACGGTGATGCGGCGCGGCGAATGCAGCATGGCCTCGGCCACCTGCGGATTGGCGACGATCACGTCGCGGGCGTCGGCCGGCAGATCGACCGCGAAGGACGTCCCGCGCGGCAGATTGATCAGTTGCGGCGCGGCGCCCATGGACACGGCGGCGCGCGTCTGGGCCAGGCCGGCGACCGGGGCGGCCCCCAGGCCGGCCAGCAGGACGCAGGCCAGGGCGACGGTCTTGCGCACGGGCGTCTTCCTCATGGGGTGGTCACCACTTCCGGTTCGCCGCCGCGATAGACGCGGACGCTGCGGGACGCGCTGGCGACGGCCCGGGGCGCACGGGTCGCGCCCGAGGGCCCGGCCGTGTCCGCATAGGAGCGCAGCGACAGCGACAGTTCGCCCTCGGACTTGGCCTGGGCCAGGAGCACGGCGTCCTGGGGGCGGACCTCCAGGGTGGCGGTCGCGCCGACCACGGCCTGGGCGTCGTCGCCGGCCCGCGTGGACTGGTCGATGGCCAGAACCTTGACGTTCTGCATCACGGTGGCTGATGAATATTTAGCCGTTGTGGCGCCGCCCTCGACGGCCGAGCTTCCGCCTTCGTTCTGCACCGTCAGGACCACATCGACCCGGTCGCCGGGCAGGATGAAGCCGCCGGCGGCGGATTCCACCGTCACGGCGATGGCCATGGCCCGCATGCCGGGCTCCAGATAGGCGGCCAGATAGCCGCTGTCGCCGGCGCGCACGATCTTGCGGCCGACGATGGGCTCGCCGGCCAGGATGGGTTCGCGCACCACCGAGCCGATATAGTCGGACTTGGCGCCGGGACCGGCCATCTGGCCGGCGGCCTCGGCCACGCGCTCGACGGCGGCGCCGGCCTTTTCGCCGGCGCCTTCGGGGGCGGGCTTGGCGGGAATGGGCGTGGAGCCGTCGGTGATGAAGGCGGGATTGACCTCGTCGACCGGCCAGTCCTTCCAGGCCAGGTCCGCCTCGGCCAGGCGTTTGCCCGGCTCAAGATTCTTGGCCGCGACCAGGATCTTGGCCATCGGCCGGGTCTCGACGGGCGCGGCGGCGGCGGGGGCGGCGGGTTCGCCGTTCCCCATGGCGCGGACAACCAGCGCCAGGCCCAGGGCCGACACGGCGGCGATACAGATGACGGCGATGCGGGCGGGCTTCATCCAGAGGTCTCCGGCAGGCGTGACGACCCGGAGTCGATCCTCGACGCCCTACCGTTAACGATCATGAGGCCGGCGGGTTAATGCTTCCTAAGCGCCGACGAGGCCGCGCGCCGGCGCGTCTATCGCGCCGTCAGAAAGCGAACCGCCAGATCCCCCTCGGGGAAGGCGATCAGGGCGCCGATGGCGATGGCGACGCCATAGGGAATGTCGCCCTTCGGCTCCATCAGCCGGGCGAGCCACCCGATGCGGGGCGCGGCAGGCGCGACCATCGGATAATACTGGCGGACGAGCAGCAGCATCAGACAGAAACCGCCGCCCACGATCGCGGTCCATAGCAACAGGGGGGCGAGACCCGTAAGGCCCATCCACAGACAGGCGGCCGCCAGGGCCTTCGCGTCGCCGCCGCCGATCCAGCGCAGGGCGAACATGATCATGCCCACGATCAGGGCGGCGAAGCCGACGCCGACATGGACCGCGACCTCGATCGGCGACAGACCAACCAGGAGCGCCGCTGGAAAGAAGGTCGCCAGCAGGACCAGGGAGATCCAGTTCGGAATCCGCATCGTCGTCAGATCGTGCAGGCCGGTTGCGATCATCATGATCGGAAAGACGGCGAGGCAGAGAAGGCTCAGAAGGTCCATGCGGGAATCTGTGGCACGTCGCCTGTTAAGGCCGCGTTGCCGTCGGACAAACAAAAAGGGCCGGAGCGTGCGCTCCGGCCCTTCCAGGTTTCAAGATGCGAGAAGTCTTAGGACTTCTTGTTTGCAATGCCGTCTGCAACTTCCTTGAACTTGGCGTCCAGATTGGTGCCGACGGTGGTAAGGATGGAGATAATCACGACGGCGATCAGGGCGGCGATCAGGCCGTATTCGATGGCGGTGGCGCCCGATTCGTCTTTGGCGAAACGCGAGATGAACTTGGTCATGGAGTGTTCCCTTTGATAAAATGTCTAGCGAGCAACTTGGCGGGGGGAGCCGGTAGCCCGCTTGACCCCCAAACGCAGGGTGAAGATGACTGACGCACGTTAAGGCTGAGTCACGAGTTTTGGTTACCCTCGGATTTACCAAAGAAAATTCGGTTTGAACCGCTTCAGCCTTTGTTGAGACTCCCAGGGACATCATGCGCGTGTCCGCGTTCATGCGCGTTATTGTTCAGAGCCGCCGATGTCCCGCCTTTCCATCGCCGTGTTGGCCGCCGCCCTAATGGCCGCGCCGCTCGCCGCCGCTCCGGCCCTGGCCCAGAGCGGCGCCCTTAATGTCGAGATCGATCGCTCGGCCCGCGTCCAGCTCAACGGCGCGGCCTCGTCCGTCATCGTCGGCAATCCGCAGATCGCCGACGTCACCGTGGTTGACGCCAACACCCTGTTCATCGTCGGCAAGGGGTACGGCGTCACCGAAGTGGTGGCGGTGGACGGCGTGGGCCGCACCCTGTTCCAGCGCGAGATCGTCGTCACGGGCGGCTCGACCGGTTCAGTTCGCGTCTGGCGCGGCGGTCAGGCGACGGAAATGGCCTGCAGCGCCTCCTGCGCCCCCAGCGTCCGCGCCACCGCCTCGACGGCCGGCGCCACGCCCACGCCCTGACCTTCGTGGACATGCCTCATCGTCGTCGGTTCAAGGCGGGCCAGGCCCGCGGGTCGCGCGAAGGCGCGGCGGCGGTCGAGTTCGCCCTGGTGGCCACGCCCTTCTTTCTGCTCCTGTTCTCGATCTTCCAGCTGGGCCTGGTCTTCATGATCGACGCGGTGGCGGAAAACGCCGTGCTGGAAGCCAGCCGCCTGGTGCGGACGGGCGAGGCCCAGACGAAGAAATTCGACAAGATCGCCTTCAAACAGGCCGTTTGCGATCAGATGAGCGTTTTCAAGAGCGACTGCGCGGATCGGGCGACGATCGACGTGCGCGTCGTCACCAGCTTTTCCGACGACATTGATCCGCCCAGGGACAAAGACGGCGTGCTGGACCTGTCCCAGATGGACTTCAAGGGCGGGGTCGGCCAGGACCTGATCATCGTTCGGCTCTGGTACAAGCAGCCCATGATCGTTCCAGCCCTGACCCAGGCGGTCAGCAGCGCGGGACCCGGACAGATCATGATCTCCTCGACTACGGCCTTCCGCAACGAGCCCTTCTGATGTCCCGATCCTTGATCCGGCGCTTGGCCGGCGATGAAAGCGGCGTATCGGCGGTGGAGTTCGCCCTGATCGCACCCGTCATGCTCCTGTTCTACGCCGGCATGGTGGACCTGTGCCAAGGCTATATGGCCCTGAAGCGCACCAGCCACGCCGCCTCGGCCGTGGCGGACCTGGTCTCCCAGTCGCGAACCATCACCAAGGCTGACATAAACAGCATCTTCGAGGTCGGGCCGGCGATCATGGCGCCGTTCGCCTCAACCTCCATGGAACAGCGCATCAGCAGCGTGACCCGTGTTTCCGCCAACAAATATACGTTGAACTGGAGCCGAAGCTGGACTCCCGACGGCGGCGCCGGCACGAAGATGAACAAGCCTCTGGTCATCGCCGACGCCGGTATTCCGGCCGACATGTTCCCGGCCGACGGGGACTCGATCATCGTCGCCGAGGCCTATTACAAATATTCTTCGCCCTTCCAGCAGTTCCTGCCGGCGGCGGAGTTCACCCGTCGAGCCTATCTGAACCCGCGCGAGGCGACCGTCATCACCTGTTCGGATTGCTGACCGACCAGGGCGCGCTTCAGCGCTGAAATCTTCACCTCGGTTTCGGCCAGTTCCGCCTGCGGGTCGCTGTCGGCCACGATCCCCGCCCCCGCAAGGGTGCGGAAGCTCCAGCGCCCGCCCCGGCGTTCGAAGGCGGCCGTGCGGATCAGGACCGAGGCGGTCAGGCCCCTGTCTTCTTCCAGAATAAACAGGGACCCGCACCAGGCGCCGCGCGGGGGCTCCAGGTCGGCGATCACCTTCATGGCCTGATGCTTGGGCGCGCCGGTGATCGAACCGGGCGGGAAGGTCGCCGCCAGCAGATCGGCCGGCGTCACCCCCGGCTCGGCCCGGCCGACCACGGTCGAGACCAGATGATGGACGGTCGGATGGCTCTCGATCGCGAACAGCCGCTCGACCGCCACCGAGCCGACGCGCGACGCGCGGGCCAGGTCGTTGCGCATCAGGTCGACGATCATCAGGTTCTCGGCCCGGTCCTTGGCGCTGGCCTGAAGCTCGGCGGCCAGGGCCGCGTCTTCGACAGGGTCGGCCGACCGGGCGCGGGTGCCCTTGATCGGCCGCGCCTCGATGCGCCGGTCCTCGCCGTCGAAGGCCAGGAAGAGTTCGGGCGAGTTGGACACCAGGGCCCGGTCGCCGATCCGCCAGAAGGCGCCATAGGGCGAGGCCCGCCCTTGTTGCAGCCGCAGGAAGACGTCGAACGGATCGGCCTGGGGCTTGAGTTCCCCGCCCCAGGCGCGGGCGATATTGGCCTGGAACAGCTCGCCGGCGGCGATGCGGGCCACGACCGCGGCGACGGCGTCGCGATAGGCCTGGTCATCCGCCTCGGCCACGAAGGCTTCGGCCGGGGCGGCGGGGGTTTCTGGCGTGATCGCCGCCGCCAGCCACCCGGCGGCGCGGACGGCGGCGGCCTGGGCTTGTGACGCCGTCGCCCCCCGGCCGATGGCGCAAACCCGGCGCTGAAGATGGTCGAAGCTGAGCATCGCCGGATAGCGGGCCAGGATCAGGTCGGGCCAGACCTGAGGCCGGTCGCCCGTCGCCGCCCGCGCCCCGGCGTCATAGGCGGCCAGCCCCACCGTCCCCGCGCC
>NZ_JMQR01000123.1:0-8786 GCF_000698025.1 Brevundimonas sp. EAKA
TGATGATTCTTTTTTTTTTTTTTGATAGACCCGCCCCCCCCGGAGCTACACAAAGAGTCGGTCTTCGCCGGCGTCAGATGGGTATAAGAGACGGGTGAAGGTTTCTCTAACGCGACTGTTCGGGCTTGTCTCTTGCCGTATCCACCGCCACAGCAGGCGGATGATGGAATCCCTTTCCCCGATCGCGGCCGGCGCCCTGGGCAGTCTGGCGGCGGGCATGATGACGGCGGTCGGCGCGGCGCCCATGCTGTTCGTCAAACGGCCGGGACAACAGACCCAGAGCGTCCTGCTGGGCTTCGCCGCCGGGGTGATGCTGGCGGCCTCCTTCTTCTCGCTGATCATTCCGGGCGTCGACGTGCTCCAGGCCGGGGGCGCGTCCCAGGGCTGGGCGGCGGGGACCATGGCGGCGGCGGTGCTGATCGGGGCCACGGTGATCGGCCTGATGAACCGGTTCGCGCCCGTGGACATGCTGGCCATCGGTCCGGCCCAGTCCAAGCACCTCGCCCGTCGCATCTGGCTGTTCATCATCGCCATCACCCTGCACAACTTCCCCGAAGGCGCGGCCGTCGGCGTCAGTTTCGGCGGCGGCGACATGCACCAGGGCCTGGCCACCGCCCTGGGCATCGGCATCCAGAACATGCCCGAAGGCCTGGCCGTCTCGGCCGCCATGGCCTCGCTGGGCTATGGTCGCGGCGCCGCCTTCCTGGCCGCGCTGGCGTCGGGTCTGGTCGAGCCGGTCGGCGGTCTGATCGGGGCCGGCGTGGTGGGAGCGTCGCCCGGCGCCCTGCCGTGGGGCCTGGGCCTGGCGGCCGGCGCCATGATCTATGTCGTCACCGCCGAGATCATTCCCCAGACCCGCGAACAGTCCAAGGGGGACGGCTCGATGATCGGTCTGATGATCGGCCTGGTGGGCATGATGTTCCTGGACATCGCCCTGGGTTGACGGGCGCGCGGTGGTCGCCGACGTGTCAGTTACATCATTTACATCCGGCGCGGGTCTGGACGGGGGCATGCGCCAGAGGTTAGGCCACATGCCTCCCCGGCCTGATCGCACGATCTCGCCGCCGATCTTCCGCCCGACCTTCCGAAGGAGCGCCCCATGAAGACGCGACCTGTAAAACCTTCGGCTTCCCGTCGAAACTTCTTGTCTGGCCTCGGGCTTCTCGCCCTGATGGGCGCCGGAGTCTTCCCCATGCCTGCTACCGCCGAAACCGCCCGCGCCGTTCAGCGTCATCGCCAGCGGATCGAAGATCTGATTGCGGCCATGACCGTGGAGGAGAAGGCGGGCCAGTTGAACCTGCTCGCCGACCCGTTCCGCTGGATGCCCACGGCGGTCAATCCGCTGGACGGCACGGGGGACCCCGCGCGCGTCACCGCCCTGATCCGCGAAGGCAAGGTCGGCAGCCTGTTCAACGGCATCGGCGCCGAGACCGGCCGCCGCATCCAGCAGGTGGCGATGGAGGAAAGCCGGCTGAAGATCCCGCTGCTGTTCGCGGCGGACGTGATCCACGGCCTGTCCACCATCTTCCCCGTGCCCCTGGCCGAGGCCGCGGCCTTCGACACCCATCTGGCCTATCGCACCGCCCGCGCCGCTGCGGTCGAGACGGCCGCCTCGGCCGTGCACCAGACCTACGCCCCCATGGTGGATGTGGCCCGCGACCAGCGCTGGGGCCGCAATGTCGAAGGCGCCGGCGAGGACGTGCTGCTGAACAACCTGCTGGCCGCCGCCCGGGTGCGCGGCTTCCAGGGCGACAAGGGACTGGACGACCGTGACGCCGTCCTGGCCACCGCCAAACACATGGCCGCCTATTCGGGCGCCATCGGCGGGGTCGAATACAACACCACCGACATGAGCGAACAGACGCTGCGCGGGGTCTATCTGCCGCCGTTCAAGGCGGCGGTGGACGCCGGCGCCCTGTCGATCATGAGCGCCTTCAACGACGTCAATGGCGTGCCCGCCTCGGGCAGCCGCAAGCTGCTGACCGACATCCTGCGCGGCGAATGGGGTTTTGAGGGCTTCGTGGTCTCCGACTACACCTCCGAACAGGAACTGGTCGCCCACGGCTTCGCCGAGGACGGCCGCGACGCCGCCCGCCTCGCCTTCAACGCCGGGGTGGACGTGTCCATGGTCTCGGGCCTGTATCTGGAACACCTGCCCAGCCTGGTGGCCAGCGGCGAGGTGTCGATGGCCCGGCTGGACGAGGCGGTGCGCCGTCTCCTGACCACCAAGGCGGCCCTGGGCCTGTTCGACGATCCTTATCGCGGCACGGATCCGGTGCGTGAAAAGGCCGTGGTGGGGTCGCGCGAACACATCGCCCTGTCGCGCGAGGCGGGCCGCAAGTCGGTGGTCCTGCTGAAGAACGACAATCAGCTGTTGCCGCTGAACAAGAGCCAGAAGATCGCCCTGGTCGGCCCGTTCGCCGACGACGTGGACAATGTCTGGGGGCCGTGGACCATCTGGGGCGCGCCCGAACGCCGCGTCTCGCTGGAAGCCGGCTTCCGCGCCGCCATGACCGATCCGCAAGCCCTGACCGTCGCGCGCGGCTCGGGCGTCGAGACCCCGCTGGACGGCGGGATCGAAGAGGCCGTCCGTGCGGCCGCCAACGCCGACGTCATCGTCCTGGCCATCGGCGAGAGCCAGAAGATGTCGGGCGAGGCCCAGTCGCGCACCGAGATCGTCGTCCCGGCCCCGCAACAGGCCCTGGTCGACGCCATGGCCGCCACGGGCAAGCCCATGGTCATCCTGCTGCGCAACGGCCGGGCCCTGGCGCTGGAGGGCAATGTCAAGAACGCCCAGGCCATCGTCGTCACCTGGTTCCTGGGTGAGCAGATGGGCAACGCCGTCGCCGACGTCGTCTTCGGCGAACACGGCCCCTCGGCCCGCCTGCCGGTCAGCTTCCCGCACAAGTCGGGCCAGCAGCCTTACTCCTACGACCACAAGAACACCGGCCGCCCGGCCAATCCGGACCTGCCGATCGAGGAATACAAGGCCCGCTATCGCGAGACGACCAATACGGCCCTGTATCCGTTCGGCTACGGCCTGACCTATGGCGAGGTCGCCTATGGTCCCGTCGAAATGGCGAGCGATCAACTGGCCTGGGCCGGGACGCTGGACGTGGCCGTGACCGTCACCAACCAGGGCGCCCATGTCGCCGAGGAGCTGGTCCAGCTCTATATCCACGACCGGGTCGCCAGCCTGACCCAGCCGGGGCGGCTGCTGAAGGACTTCAAGCGGGTGACGCTGCGGCCGGGCCAGAGCGAGACGGTGCGCTTCACCCTGAACGCCCGCCAGCTGGGCTTCATCGGCGAGGACAATACGTATCGGATTGAGCCGGGCCTGTTCGATCTCTGGCTGGCGCCCCATGCCCAGGGCGGTTCGGCGGCCCAGTTCCGTCTGGTCGGCCCGGCGTAGAATGCGGATGGTCGTTGACCCGGCGCACGGCAGGGCTTAACGACCCCGCCGTTTGTTTAGTCCAGCGGTCTGGGGCCTCCGTTTAGGCCGGATTCGTGTGTAGGAGCGCGCCCATGACGATCAAGATTCTTCCGGGCGCGACAGGCGTCCTCGCGCTCGCCGACGGCACGGTCCTGCAGGGAATCGGCGTCGGAGCGGTCGGATCGGCCCTGGGCGAGGTGGTCTTCAACACCGCCATGACCGGCTATCAGGAAATCCTGACCGACCCGTCCTACATGAGCCAGATCCTGGCCTTCACCTTCCCCCATGTCGGCAATACGGGGACGAACGTCGAAGACATCGAGCAGATGGGCGGCGGTTCGGACACCTCGGCGCGGGGCGCGATCTTCCGCGACGTGCCGACCGATCCGGCCAACTATAGATCGGACGCGAGTTTCGACGACTGGATGAAACGGCGCGGCGTCGTCGGCCTGGCCGGCGTGGACACCCGCGCCCTGACCAAGATCATCCGCGACAAGGGCGCCCCCCACGCGGTCATCGCCCATAATCCGGACGGCCAGTTCGACCTCGACGCCCTGGTGGCGCAGGCCCGCGCCTGGACCGGCCTGGTCGGTCTGGACCTGGCCAAGCCCGCCTCGACGCTGCAGGCGTTCGAATGGGACGAGGGGCTGTGGGAATGGCCGGAGGGCCACCCGAAGACGCAAGGCCGCAAGCAGGTGGTCGTCATCGACTATGGGGTGAAGCGCAACATCCTGCGCGCCCTGGCCTCGACCGGCGCGAAGATCACCGTGGTCCCGGCGACGACCACGGCCGAAGAGGTTCTGGCCCGCAATCCCGACGGCGTCGTCCTGTCGAACGGCCCGGGCGATCCGGCCGCGACCGGCGAATACGCGGTGCCTGAAATCCAGAAACTGGTCGCCAGCGGCAAGCCCCTGATGGGCATCTGCCTGGGCCACCAGATGCTGGCCCTGGCCCTGGGCGCCAGGACGGTGAAGATGGAACAGGGCCACCACGGCGCCAACCATCCGGTCAAGGATCTGACCACCGGCAAGGTCGAGATCGTGTCGATGAACCACGGCTTCACCGTCGATCGCGACAGCCTGCCGGACGCCGTGACCGAAACCCACGTCAGCCTGTTCGACGGCACCAACTGCGGCATCGCGGTCAAGGACAAGCCGATCTTCAGCGTTCAGCACCACCCCGAGGCTTCGCCCGGGCCGGCCGACAGCCTGTATCTGTTTGATCGGTTCGCCGACCTGATGGGCCCGCGTTGACGCCATGAAGCTGATGTCATGAGACGGGGGGCTGTCCGGTCGAACTATCTGGACTGGCTGGCCCAGGCGCTGGAGGTCGGACGCGGGACCGAACCCCTGCCTGACGGGGACGCGGTGGTCGGTTACGCGACCGGCTATGACGCCGCCGACATCGCCCCCTTCGTCCTGTCGCTGCGGGCGGTGTTCGACGGCCCGGTCGCCCTGGTGGTCGACGCCGACCCCGACCTGCGCGCCTTCCTGATCCAGAATGACGTGACCGCCGTCGATGCGCCGGTCTGGCGGGGCTGGGCGCCCCATCCGGTGATGCAGAGGTTCGTCGCCTTCGCCGGCCTGCTGGGCGACCGGCCCGGCGCGGGCCTGGCCTGCGACGTGCGCGACGTCATCTTCCAGGCCGCGCCCTTTTCGCCCGCGCCGCACGGACTGGAGGCCTTCATCGAGGCCGAGACGCCCCTGGCCGACCACGGCTTCAACATGAAATATCTGCGCGCCCTGTTCGGCGAGGCCCAGGCCGCGCAACTGGGCGACAAACCCTGTCTGTGCGTCGGGACGGTGCTCGGGCCGCGGGCCGAGGTCGCGCGTCTGTCGCGGCTGATCCTGTCATTGGCCGCCACGCCCCGCTCCGAGATCGGCGGGGCCTTCGGCGTCGATCAGGCGGCCTTCAACATGGCGATCCATCAGGGTCTTACGGCCGCGACCCTCCGGGCCAACTACGGCCGCGTGGCCACCCTGGGCCTGACGCCCGGCGATGCTCTGAGCTTCCGCGACGGACAGGTGGTCAATCCGGACGGGACGACCAGCCCCATCGTCCACCAGCACGACCGCCATCCCCACCTGGACACGGCCGTTCACGACCGCTGGGGCGGCGGACTGGAACACCGCAAACGGGTCCGGCCCAAGTCGGCCGGCCAGAAGCTGGCCAAGCTGACGGCCTCGCTGCGGCGGCGGACGCCGGAACTACGCTAGGGTTTTCTATCTAGGGAAGGGGCGCGAAACTCTTGTCCTCGCGCAGGGCGCTGGCTTTCTGCACCGCCATGGGGGCGGCGTGCAGCCAGTAGTCGGCGTCGTCTAGCCTTTGCTCGCGGCGGCGTTCCTGGCCGCGCATCCGTCTCAGGGCGGCGTTTTCCAGAAGGCGTGCGTGCAGGGCGCGGGGCGTCGGTTCGGGGATGGCGGAAGAGCCGGGGACAGCGACGAGATCGGGGCCTTGGGGCTCTACCGCCGGACGGGCGATGGCGATGAACATGAACCACTCTTGGGGGATGGGGAGAGGGGGCGCTTCTGCACCAGGCGACCGTGGATGAGCCGCAGTCGCTGTGGATAGTTCCCGAGCGTGTCCGAAAAAAGGTCCGTGAATCGAAAGGCTTGCTGCCTCAATCCGGTCAAAGGGGTTGTGGATTGATTAACCGTGGTCGGAGGAATGCCGGGTCGGGCTGTCACGCCTTGCGATCCGCCGCCTTGAGTTTCCGCTGCCGGACAAGGTCCAGCATCGTCGCGCGAAGCCTGTCGTACAGGCCCTTGGGTATGAGGCCGTAAGCCCACTGTACGCCCGGCTTTACGGGAACAATGCCGGGATCGTCCCATGAGACGCTGTTGGCTTCGCTGGCGATGATATAGCTGCGCGCGTCCTCCAGGCCGAGGTGCTGCCCAACCCTGTGCGGGATCTCGATGGCGACCGTGCCGGCCATCGGCGGGGAATGGGTGATCGGCGCGACCAGAATGTCCGTACCGCCCTTCGCCTTGCGAAGGACGGCGGTGACGATCACGCAGGGCCGGGTCTTGGCGCCGTCCGCATAGCCCTTCTCGCGCTCGTGCGACCACAGGAAGTCGTAGCGGATCACCAGGCCGACGGTCGGATCCGGCTTTTTCACGCGCGGTCTATTTGATCAGGGTCTCAAGCTTCGGATCGGCCTCGCCGTAGTCCGCCGCCTCAAGGGCTGCGGCCCATTCGTCAGGAAGGTCTTGCGTCGCATAGGCCTGGCGCGTGTCGCGCGCCTTCAGCCGCTCATATTCTTCGATATCGAGCAGCACCCGCGCGGGGCGGCGATGCTTGGTGATGAGCACCGGCTCCTTGCCGGATTGCTCAATATAGAGCCCCGCCCGCGTCTGGAATTCCGTCGCACTGACTTCTCGCACGAATTCCTCCTGGGGGCGGCTGAGATGTCCCGATATTAGCTATTTTGCTGATAATGGCAAATCTTGACTGAGCAGCGCGGTCTAGCTTCGCCGTTTTGATATGTTGGTAGGCAAGAGGGCGGCGGCGCACTCGCCTGCAAACGCCTTGAAACCCGGTGGCAGTCCCTAGGGGAGTCGAACCCCTCTTTTCAGGTTGAAAACCTGACGTCCTAACCGATAGACGAAGGGACCGCGGCCGGGGCGGCGCATTTGCCCCGGTTCGGCCCCCTCTGCAAGCAAAAAATCAGGCGGCCTGCGCCTTCGCCGGGATGACGGCGTCCAGGGCCGGAAACAGGTCGGCGATCAGGTCCTCGACATGCTCCAGCCCGACCGACAGCCGCACCAGGCCGTCGCTTATGCCGGCGGTGGCGCGCTGTTCGGGCGTCATGGCGGCGTGGGTCATGGTGGCGGGGTGGGCGATCAGGCTTTCGACCCCGCCCAGGGATTCGGCCAGGGTGAAGATCTCCAGCGTCTCGACCAGGTCGCGCACGGCCTCGGTCCCGCCTTCCAGCTCGAAGCTGAGCATGGCGCCCGGTCCCGCCTGTTGCGCGGCGACCAGGGCGTGGTTGGGGTGGGACGCCAGGCCCGGATAGTGAACCACCTTGACCGCCGGGTGGGCGGCCAGCCGTTCGGCGATCTTGCCCGCCGTGGCCTGTTGCCGCTCGATCCGGGCGAACAGGGTCCGCACCCCGCGCAGGGTCAGATAGGCGTCGAAGGGCGAGCCGGTCACGCCGGTGCAGTTGGCCCACCAGGCCAGGGTCTGATGATCCTCGGCGTCGGCCGAGACGACGGCGCCGCCGACCACGTCGGAATGGCCGTTGATGAACTTGGTCGTCGAGTGAACGACGAAGTCGGCGCCCAGCTTGATCGGGTTCTGCAGCGCCGGCGACAGGAAGGTGTTGTCGCACACCACCTTGGCCCCGGCCGCATGGGCGCGGGCGCAGATGTCGGCCACGTCCACCAGCCGCAGCAGGGGGTTGGACGGGGTCTCGACCAGGACCATTTTGGGCTTCAGCGCCAGGGCGGCCTCGAAGGCGACAGGATCGCCCTGATCGACCAGCAGCAGGTCGAAATGGCCCTTCCTGGCGCGGGCGTTCAGCAGGCGGCAGGTGCCGCCGTAACAGTCGTGCGGCGCGATCAGCAGGTCGCCCGGCTCCAGCAGGGCCAGGGGCAGATCGACCGCCGCCATGCCGGTGGCGGTGATGACGCAGCCGGCGCCGCTCTCCAGCTCGGCCAGGGTCTCGGCCAGGACGTCGCGGGTCGGATTGCCCGACCGGCTGTAGTCGTATTTCCGCTTCTGTTCGAAACCGGCGAAGGAATAGTTGGACGACAGATAGAGCGGCGGCATGACCGCGCCGTGGGCCGTGTCCGTATCCACGCCCGTGCGGGCGGCGATGGTGTGCGGGTCGGCGGGGCGGCGGGCAGTCATGCTTTGATGTCCTTGAAAGCGGCGCGGAGGATGTCGCCGACGAAGGCGTCCTCCTTCAGAAAGGCGTCGTGGCCATACAGGGAGGGCGCCTCGACGAAGCGCCACAGGGTCGGCAACCGCGCGGCCAGTTCGCGGATGTCGTCGATCGGCACCAGCCGGTCGGAGGTGAAGCCGATCAGGGTGACGGGGGTGGAGATGGCCTCGGGCGTCACGCTGTGGCGGTCCAGGGAATCGGACATCGACAGCCAGCGGGCCGGGGTGGTGTGGGTGCGATAGGCCTGGCCCCGCGCCGTCAGATAGTCGCAGACGGGATAGGCGCCGCCGACCGCGTCTGGCGCGGTGGTCTCGAACCGGTCGTTGAACTCTTCGGCCGTGCGATAGGTGGTCATGGCCAGTTCGCGGGCCAGGGCCACGCCTTCTTCCGGGCGGCCGGCGGCGACGGCGAACTGAAGGATGCGGCGCTGGATGCCGCGCCAGGCGGTGGCCTGGGGGTGGGCGCGGT
>NZ_JMQR01000124.1:0-8716 GCF_000698025.1 Brevundimonas sp. EAKA
CCGCTAGGTCATCCCGCGTGGCCCCGTAGCTCAGCCGCATAGAGCAAGGCTTTCCTAAAGCCGAGGTCGGAGGTTGGAGTCCTCCCGGGGTCGCCATGTTGTCGAGACCACTTAGAACTCGCTCAAAACACACCGAGGCTGCCTAAATTTGCGATTGGATCGCAAAGCTTTGCGGGTCGCCCGGGCGCCATTTCCCGAAGTTGCCCATTCCCGAGCCGGAGAGCGTAACCAGCCGCAGCGATCGTTTCGGGTCGATGAGCGACATTTAAGCGCGTCACCCGTCATTGGAGAAAGCGCATCTCCCGGATATAGCGCTAAACCAACAGGCGGCGAAGAGCCGCAAGCGTCGGGAGAACCACATGAAGCTGCACGTCTGTCTATCCGCTCTGTTGGCCGTGATGGCCTCGGGCCAAGGCGTCCAGGCGGCCACGCCTGACGCCTATCGCGATCTGAACCACAACGGTCGTCGCGACGTGTACGAGGATGCAGGTCAGTCGATCGACGCGCGCGTCGATGATCTGGTGCGCCAGATGACGCTGGAAGAAAAGGTGGGCGCCATGATGCATGGCAGCCTGCCGGCAGGCGACGAACTGGGGCACGGCGGCGCGATCTATGACCTGGACCAGGTCGGGGTCATGATCGGCGAACGCCATCTGAACAGCTTCATCACCCGTCTGGTCGTGGCGCCGCGTCGGTTGGCCGAGCAGAACAATGAAGTCCAGAGGCTGGCCGAACAGACCCGCCTGGGAATCCCGGTCACGATCAGCACGGACCCCCGCAATCACTTCCAGGCGGTGCTGGGCGCCAGCACCGCCGGCGGTGGATTTTCGCTGTGGCCCGAAACCCTGGGCCTGGCCGCCACGGGCGACGCCGACCTGGTTCGCCGCTTCGGGGAGGTGGCGCACCGTGAATACCGGGCCGTGGGCATCCAGATGGCGCTGTCGCCCCAGGCCGACCTGGCCAGCGAGCCGCGCTGGCCGCGCGTGACGGCGACCTTTGGATCAGACCCCGCCGATGTGTCGCGGATGGTCCAGGCCTATGTGGAAGGTTTCCAGGGCGGGACGGACGGCGTGCGGCCGGACGGCGTCGCGACCGTCGTCAAACACTGGGTCGGATACGGGGCCGAGCCCGAGGGGTTTGATGGGCATAATATCTATGGGCGGGTGGCGCGGCTGGACAACGCCAGCTTCGCCGAACATGTCGCCGCCTTCGACGGAGCCTTTGCGGCGGGTGTGGCCGGCGTCATGCCGACCTATCCGATCCTTGAAGGCGTCAGCCTGGACGGCGCCCCGCTTGAGCCGGTCGCGGCCGGGTTCAACAGGCAACTTCTGACCGACCTCTTGCGGGACCAGAAGGGATTCAAGGGGCTGGTCCTGTCGGACTGGGCGATCACCAACAACTGCGACGCGGCCTGCCGTGCGCCGACCGCCGATCATCCGCAGACTGCCAAGGACATCGGCATGCCCTGGGGCGTCGAGGGGCTGACCCAGCCGGAGCGGTTCGCCAAGGGCGTGACCGCAGGGATCGATCAGTTCGGCGGGGTCAATGACGGCGCGATGCTGTTGCAGGCCGTTCGCGACGGCCAGGTTCCGGCGGCGCGCCTCGACGAGGCGGTGCGGCGCATCATGACGCTGAAGTTCCAGCTCGGTCTGTTCGACAATCCCTATGTCGATCCGGATGTCGCGGAACGGGTCGTCGGCGATCCCCAGTCTCGGGCCCAGGCCGACCTGGCCCAGCGCCGGGCGCAGGTCGTCCTGGAAGACGGCGGCCGGCCGCTGACGGCCGAGGGCGTCAAGACGGTGTGGCTCTATAATGTCGATCCGGAAGAAGCCCGTCGCCGCGGCTGGGCCGTGGCGTCCGACCCGGCGCAAGCCGATCTGGCCCTGGTGCGGGTGAACGCCCCCTTCGAACGGCTTCATCCCCATCATTTCTTCGGCGCGCGCCAGAACGAGGGCCGTCTCGATTTCCGTGACGGGGATGCGGACTATGAGGCCGTCAAACAGGCACGGGCCGCGCGGCGCAGCGTGGTCGCCGTCAATCTGGATCGTCCCGCCATCCTGACCAACATCCGTGACAAGACCGACGTGCTGATCGCCACCTTCGGCGCCAGCGATGCGGCGGTCCTCGATGTGGCGACGGGCCAGGCCAGGGGCGAGGGCCGTCTCCCGTTCGAACTGCCCTCCAGCATGGCGGCGGTCGAGGCCCAGGATCCGGCCCGGCCGGACGACAGCGCCGCGCCCCTGTATCCGCGCGGATACGGACGGGGCGCCCCCCGGAACTAGGCCACGGGGGCGATGCCGGTCGAGCCGCGCTCGATCAGCTGATGCTCGACCATATGGGTGACGACAGGGCGGGGCGCATCGGGATTTCGGATCGCCTCAATTATGAGCCTGACGGCCTGGCCGGCGATTTCCGCCACGGGCTGGCGCACCGTGGTCAGCTTGGGCTCGACCCGAATGGCCAAGGGGCTGTCGTCAAACCCGGCGATGGAGACGTCGTCGGGCACGACCAGGCCCAGCTTCTGAGCGACCGCGATCGCCGCCGCCGCCATGTCGTCGTTGCACGAGAGGACGGCGGTGGGGCGTGGCGTGAGGCGCATCAGGCGGTTCATGGCGACCAGTCCTGAATCGAAGGTCAGATCGCCGTCTACGACGAGTTCAGGATCGAAAACCAGGGCGGCGTCCTGCAACGCCTCTCGATAGCCCGCGAACCGCGTGGTCGTGCTGAGGTGATTCGGCGCGCCCTTGATGAAGCCGATCCGTCGGTGGCCCAGGGCGATGAGGCGTCTGGTCATCGCCCGGGCGGCGCCCCGGTCGTCGATGCGCACGCTGGACAGTCGCGGCAGATTGTCGCCTGTGGACACGCCCATCAGGGCGATGCCTTCGAATTCCGCCAGATCGTCGGCGGTCAGGGTCTCGCAGAAGGGCGGGGCGACGAGAACGCCCTGGGCGCCGCTACGGACCAGTTGGCGCAGGACGTTCATCGGCGACTGGTCGCCTTCGAAATCCCACCGGCCGACCAGCATCTGCGCGCCCATTCGCGAGGTGGTGTCCACGGCGCCGATCACCATGGCGCTGAGATAGTCGTTCTCGGTATTGCGGAAATGCACGCCGACCAGCTCGGGCGCCGCGCTGGCCAGGCTGCGCGCGGCGATATTCGGGACATAGTGGAGGGCTTCGACCGCCTGCATGACCGCAGCGCGAGTGGCGTCGGTCACCAACTTCTTGCCGGTCAGGACATTGGACACCGTCATGACCGAGACGCCGGCCTGGGCGGCGACCTCCTGCATGGTGACCGCGCGGGTCGATTTCCTCTGCGCTCGCGCCAAGACTCGCCTCTTGTGATTGCCGGTCTGACGTGAGGCCTGGCGGCGCAACCGTCAATGGCGCAGACCCCAAGTGCGTTTGACAACCTTCTCCGCTCATGCATTTTAGCGATAAACCGACATCAGATCGGCTTGGAGGTTTCCGTGATTCAAACGCATCGTTCCGGCTCTATGCGCGACGGCTCCGTCGCCGTTTCGGCCGCGCTGGACGGCTCGTCGCTTCGACCCCTCCTGCCTTGGGCTCTGCTGTTTCAGGCCCCGGCGTCTGCCCAGTAGGTCCGCATGACGTCCAGACAGAAATCAAGGCGTTCGGCGGCAGACCGTTTCGCCGGCATGCGCCGGATCGAGGGCGGCCGGTTCAGCATGGGCTGCGACAGCTTCTATGCGGACGAGACCCCCGTTCGCCCGGTAAAGGTCGATGGGTTCTGGATCGACGAGACGCCGGTGTGCAATCGCGACTTCGCCGCCTTTGTCGCGGACACGGGCTACGTCACCCTGGCCGAGATCGCGCCTGATCCGCGCGACTATCCGGGCATGGATCCGGCCCTGGCCCAGCCGGGATCCCTGGTGTTCACGCCGCCGCCCGGGCCTGTTCGACTGGACGACCCCATGCAGTGGTGGGCCTTCAAGCTGGGCGCGGACTGGCGCCATCCCGCCGGGCCTGAAAGTTCGATCGAGGGTCGCGAGGATCATCCTGTGGTCCACGTCGCCTTTCCCGACGCCAAGGCCTATGCGGTCTGGGCCGGCAAGAGCCTGCCCAGCGAAGCGGAATGGGAATATGCGGCGCGCGGCGGGCTGGACGGCGCCGACTACGCCTGGGGCGACGAACTGGCGCCGCAGGGCGCTCGCCTGGCGAAATACTGGGACGGCGAATTCCCGCACGCCAACCACGCCCCCGAGGGGCTGAAGACGACGGCGCCCGTCCGCAGCTATCCGGCCAACGGCTACGGTCTCTACGACATGATCGGCAATGTCTGGGAGTGGACGGCCGACTGGTATTCCGCCAGCGCCGCAGCCTCGGCCGCCAAGTCTCCGTGCTGCGCCCCCCTCAATCCCCGCGGGCCGCGCCAGGAGTCCAGCTATGACCCGGACGCGCCGGGGCGTCCAATCGGGCGCAAGGTGCTGAAGGGCGGATCGCACCTCTGCGCCGACAGCTACTGCCGACGCTATCGGCCCGGCGCACGCCATCCGCAGCCCATAGATTCCGCCACCACACATATCGGCTTTCGCTGCGTCATCCGCGCAGTCTGACACCCTGATCCCAACCTGGAGCGCTTGCGCATGAGACCGACCCTGAAAAGCTTCCGCGCGATCCTGCTCGCCGCATCCTGTTTCGTGGCCCAGCCGGCGCTTGCCCAGACGACTGTGGCCCAGACGACTGCGGCCTCGGCTTCCGCCGCCGCCCCGGCGCGCCAGGCCCAGCCGATGAACATGATCTTCGTGCTGGTGGACGACCTGCGCTTCGACGCCATGGGCTTCCTGACGCCGGGGCTGAACACGCCCAACATCGACTTTATGGCCAAGAACGGGACCTATTTCCCGAACGCCGTGGTGACGTCCTCGCTATGCTCGCCCAGCCGGGCGACCATTCTGACCGGCCAGTCGCCTCGCAATCACCGTGTGATCGACAACAACAACTCGTCGGAGGAGGGGCTGGTCTTCTTCCCGAGCTATCTGCAACAGGCCGGCTATCAGACGGGCTTCTTCGGCAAATGGCATATGGGCAGCGACACCGACGCGCCGCGCCCGGGCTTTGACCGTTGGGTCAGTTTCAAGGGGCAGGGCTTCTACTTCCCCGAAGACCGGATGAGCCCCGCCCAACTCGCTGCGGGTCAGCGGCAGATGCTGAATGTGGATGGCGTGCCGACCAAGCAGCGCACCTATATCACCGACGATCTGACGGACTATGCGATGGACTGGCTGGAGCATGGGCGTGATCCGGCCAAGCCCTTCTTCCTGTATCTGTCGCACAAGGCCGTCCATTCCGACGCCATGCCTCCGGCGCGCTATGCTGACCAGTACAGCGATCTGGAAATCACCCTGCCGGCGTCGATGGCGAACACGCCGGAGAACAATCGCGGCAAACCCGTCTGGGTGCAGAACCAGCGCAACAGCTGGCACGGGGCGGACTTCCCCTATCATACGAACCGGGATCTTCGTGAGCAGGTGCGCGACATCTACCGCACCCTGACCCCGGTGGACGACAGCCTGGGCCGCCTTCTCCGGTATCTGCGAGACAACGGCCTGGAACAGAACACCATGGTCGTCTTCTACAGCGACAACGGCTTCATGTTCGGCGAACACGGCCTGATCGACAAGCGCAACGCCTACCAGCCTTCGGTCCGGGTGCCGATGGTCGTCTATGCGCCCGGTCATGTTCAGGCTGGCGTGGTCAATCCCGCCGTGGTGCGCAATCTGGATCTGGCCCCGACCTTCCTTGACGCAGCCGGGGTCGCCGAGCCGGCGCAGATGGAGGGCAAGAGCTTCCTGCCGCTGGCCGAGGGCGAGGTGACGCCCAAGGCCTGGGACACCAATGACTTCGTCTACGAATACTACTGGGAGTGGACCTTCCCGCAGACGCCGACCACCTTCTCCATCACGCGGAACGGGGTGAAGTACATCCAGTATCACGGCGTCTGGGACATCGAGGAGGTGTATGATCTGTCCACTGACCCGGACGAGATGAACAACCTCGTCAACGACCCGGCCTACGCCGAGCGAAAACGCGAACTGCGCCACGCCCTGCACGCCTCGCTGGCGACCCGCAGCGGCGACCATGTCATCCCCTATACGGAACGGACCAGCGCAGGCCTGGTCGACCGTGACGTCAATGGCGCTCGCGCCGCCGACTTCCCCGCCGAATGGTATGTCGCGCCCAACAGGCCCGGGCGGATGAACGGACTGTTCCCCGACACGCCGGCCAAGGCCGAAGCCGATGCGGCCGGCCGGGCCTATTTCCCCGCCCGACCGGCGGCGGAACCCGAGAAGAAATAAGACAGAAAGACCCGGCCTGCGCTGCAGGCCGGGTCTTTGCTTCAGTCTTGAAGGCCCGCCGTGCGTTCAGCGCGGCGGGCCTCATTATGTGCGGACGGACGTCGCGCGCCCGACGTCACCAGATATAGAGCAACTCAAGCTGGTAGGACTTCATGCCGTCCTCGCCGATGGCCTTGTATCCGTCGGAGGCCAGAAGCGGGCTGATCGAGCCCTTCACCGAGACATGTTTGTTCAAATTATAGTTGGCGGCGACGCCGGGCAGCAGGCCGATGAAGCGCGCATCGGTCTTGCGATTGTTCACGGCGGTCTGGTAGCCTAGCGAATAGCCGTCCTCGATGGAGTAGCGCCAGAAGGCGCGAAGGGATGCGCCCAACTCGAGCTTGTCGGTCGCATCGAAGGTGAAGCCTCCGCCCACGTCCACAAAGTTCGTGAAGCCGATGGAGCTGGCGAAGTTGGCGTGACGTTGAACGCTGTACAGCGGATCGAAGGTGTGGATGACATCCCCCTCGCGCGATCCGCCGGACGCGACGTTCGAGACCAGGTGGAGCGTCAGATTGCGCGGGGCGCCGGGCACCGGATAGCGGATGCTGTTCACCATGGCCCAGGCGTCGATCGTCTTGGGCCCCACATCCCCGGTCTGCTGGATCAGATTGGCGTCAATCTGCGCGCCATGGATGCTCCCATACAGTCGAACCCCGAAGGAGCTGATGTCCTGGACGCTTGTGGCTTTCAGCAACGCGCTCTCTTCGTCGCGATAGCCGACGTAATAGGCGTCGAAATTCAGCGCGACATGCTGACGGCGCGGCAGGGCGAAGGCGCCATAGGCGCCCCAGATCGCGGTGGTGTCGTCGACCGTGTCGTCGAAGGCGCCGCGTTCATGCACCAGAGGTCGATAGGCGAAGGCGTCGAACCGGAAAGCCTTGGCGGCGTAGTAGGCCCGCACGCCGTCGAAATTGCGCTCGATGTTGTGGATCGGCTGGGCCGAGATCAATTGGCCCGATCCCAGATGCGTCTGCTGTCGGCCGACCCTGACCCCGGCGCGCCCATTGTAAAGCGGCCGGCTGTACTCGACGAACGCCTGACCAAGCTCCAGGGCGTTCTGCTGCCGTCCAAAGACGGGGGATACATAGTTGTCGCCGGTCACCTGGCCGCTGACGATCTGTCCGAAGACACGCAGGCGTTCACCCAGGTGCAGGTCGGCGCCGTACTGGTGACGAAACTGGAAGGAAAGACTGGCCAGGGCAGGCGATGCGGTCCCGATCGACGGGCGGTTGAAGTTCTGCATCAGCATGCGTTCTTCGCCGCTGAAAGTGACCCAGATCTGTCCGTCGGCCGACAATGGCACATGTTTCAGGCGCTCGTCCCAGGGCGCGTTCGCGGCGGCCGGTATCGGAAAACTGTCGTTGGCCCGAAGAGTCTGGAAGCCGCCCGCCTTTTGGCCCTGGTGCAGCGACGGGGGCAGGGCCCGGGCCGGTGCTGCGGGGGCTGAAGCCGTCTGGGTTCCAGGGGCGGCGCCCGCCGATGCGGAAGGGGTGGTCGCCGAGGACGCGTCGGCCACCGCCTGCGCCTCGGCCTGGTCAAAGCCGATGGCCGAAAGACAGACGGCGGAGGCGAGGCCGCCCATACGCGACGCAGGGCTAAGCCGGCGCGGCGCGCGGCGCATTGCGGTGTTCTTCAAATTTCCCTCCCGAGGGCAGCGTGGTTTATCGCTATAATTTAGCGGTAAACTAATCCGGGGCCGCGTGTTTAGTCAACGCGGTACGGCTCGCGTGAATCGGAGGCGTGTCGCACCTCTGACCAAGGCCTCAGCTGTGGTCCATCCTCGGCTTTGGCGGCGTGGACGGAGCCGACGCTTCGACCGAAGGCGGACCAGACGTCAGTTAGCCGAGCCAGCGTGCCCCCGCATGATCAGCGCCGCTGACTTTGATGTGGGGCGAGGGCCATCACGATTGATCTTGGCCAGGGGACGAACGCGAGGCGCTCAGCGTGCGTGCAATGGCAGCCTTAGCTTGGGACAGGTTCTTGGCGATCCGCCGTCGTTCAAGCATGGCGGACTTTCTCCGCGACAGGCTAAGGTTGGCCCGACATTTTTGTCGCCGCAAGTTAAGAGTGTCACGTTTCCAAGCTAAGGCTGTCGAAAGTGACCGATGGCCGCGAGTGCGGAGCGGAGATGGGCAGGCGGATCAATATGATCGGTCTGCGTCTTGCCAGAGCAGATGCTCGACACTCTTAACTTGGGGGCTTGCGCTGGTCGAAGCCCGCTTCTGACTGAGGCTGTGTGAAAACGCCTCCGGAATGAGCGAATTAGGTTAGCCTCCTGAGGTCAGCAGGAGGTGGGTTGTGAGCCGCTTCGTTCAGGGTGCAGATCGCCGGCAGCAGACGCTGCTTCCCGAGTGT
>NZ_JMQR01000125.1:0-8642 GCF_000698025.1 Brevundimonas sp. EAKA
GACGGATACGGCCGCGCCCGGCTGGACCCTGCATCTGCTGACGCCCGAACGGGGGGTGATCGGGGCGGCGGTGGCGGGCGCGCGCGGCCTGGCCCTGTTGATCACCAGCCTTCTGGCCCTGGGCGTGGCCGTGCTGCTGCGCCGGCGTCATCTGGCCCGCGCCAAGGCTCAGGCGGAGGAAGAAGGCCGGCTGGAGCTGGAGCGCCGCATCCACGAACGCACGCGCGAACTGCACGACGCCAATCTGGCCCTGAACCGCCAGATCGAGGAGCGCCGCCGCGCCGAGGCCGCGCGGGAGCTGCTGCGCGACGAACTGGTGCAGGCCAGCAAACTGGCCGCCCTGGGCCAGATCGTCGCCAGCGTGGCGCACGAGATCAACCAACCCGTCGCCGCCATCCGGACCTATGCAGAGACCGCGAAACTGTTGCTGAGCCGCGACCAGCCCGACAAGGTCGGAGACGTGCTTCAGCGCATCGGCGGTCTGACCAAACGGATCGGCGCCATCACCCAGGATCTGCGGCTGTTCTCACGCAAGGCCACGCCGACCATCGACGCCATCCGGCTGGAGGACGCCATCCAGGGCGGGCTGGAACTGACGCGCGGGCGGGTGGAGGAACGCGGGGTCAGACTGGAGCGGATCGGCGACGGCGACGTGCAGGTCCGCGCCCACCAGTTCCGTCTGGAACAGGTCATCGTCAATCTGATCAAGAACGCCGCCGAGGCGATGGAAGGCCAGACCGACGCCCGCCTGACCCTGGCCGTGGCGCGCGACGGCGAGCGGGTGCGGCTGATCTTCGCCGACAACGGGCCCGGCGTGGCGCCCGATGTGGCGCGCCAGCTGTTCACGCCCTTCGTCACCACCCGCGCCAACGGCCTGGGCCTGGGTCTGGTCATCTGCCGCGACATCGTCGCCAGTTTCGGGGGCGAGCTGGATCTGGTCCCCGCCGAACGGGGCGCGACCTTCGTCGCCGTCCTGAAGGCCGCCTGATGCGCCCGCCCCTGCCGCAGACCGTCGCCCTGATCGAGGACGACGCCGACTTTCGCCAGGCCCTGGTCGAACGCCTGACGCTTGAAGGACTGGAGGTGCGCGCCTTCACGGCGGCCGAGCCCGCCCTGAAGGCGCTGGACGCCGACTTCCCGGGCGTGGTCGTGACCGACCTGAGGATGCCGGGCATGGACGGCCGCCAGTTGCTGACGCGGCTGCAGGCCCTGGACCCGAGTCTGCCGGTCATCATGATCACCGGCCACGGCGACATCGCCGACGCCGTGGCCGCCATGCACGACGGCGCCTATGACTTCGTCGCCAAGCCCTTTCCGTTCGAGCGGCTGCAGGACAGCCTGAACCGGGCGCTGGAGAAGCGCAGTCTGGTGCTGGAGAACCGCCGCCTGGTCGCCATGGCCGCCGAAGGCGGGCACGAACTGCCGCTGGCCGGATCGTCGCGCGCCATCACGGCGCTGCGGGCCACCATCGCCCAGATCGCCGACGCCCGAATGGACGTGCTGATCGAAGGCGAGACCGGGGTCGGCAAGGAGGCGGTCGCGCGCGCCCTGCACAACGGAGGCCGGCGCCGGCTGGCGCCCTTCGTCGCCGTCAACTGCGGCGCCCTGCCCGACGGCCTGATCGAGAGCGAACTGTTCGGGCATGAACTGGGCGCCTTCGCCGGGGCCATGCGGCGACGGGTGGGGCATGTGGAGCGCGCCCACAACGGCTCGCTGTTTCTCGACGAGGTCGAGAGCATGCCCCTGGCGGTCCAGGTCAAGATGCTGCGGGTGCTGGAGGAGCGGGAGATCCATCCGATCGGCGCCAATGAGCCCCGGGTGCTGGACCTGCGCATCCTCGCCTCGGCCAAGATCGACCTCAGCGAGGCGGCGCGGCGCGGCGATTTCCGCGAAGACCTCTATTATCGCCTGAACGTGGTGCGGCTGCGCGTGCCGCCGCTGCGTGAGCGGCGCGAGGACATCCCCCTGCTGTTCGCCCATTTCCTGCGTCGCGCCGCAGACCGCCACGGCGTCGAGCCGCCGAGCGTGACCGACGGCGTCCGCCGCCGTCTGCTGGAAGAGGACTGGCCCGGCAATATCCGCGAACTGGCCCATTTCGCCGAACGCGTCGTCCTGGGCCTGGACGAGGGGTCCGGCGGCGCCGAGGCCGATCTGAGCCTGCCGGACCGGATGCATCGTTTCGAGGGCGAGTTGCTGCGCGGCGCGCTTCAGACCCATAGGGGCGACATCGTCTCGGTGCTGGAGGAGATGCGGATTCCGCGCAAGACCCTGTACGACAAGCTGCAGCGCCACGGACTGAAACCCGCCGACTTCCGCGCCTGACCCTCAAGCGGCGCCGCCTCAAGCAGCCCCCCCCTCAAGCAGCGACGGGGTTTTCCCGCCGTTCAGCCGCAGCCAGGGCCGCCGCCACGCCGTCGAGCAGGCCGACCAGGGTGATCGGCTTGGACAGGTGGCCGTCTGCGCCTGCAACCCGTCCCGCTTCCACATGGTCGGGCAGGGCGTTGGCGGTCAGCATGATGATCGGCGTGCGCACGCGGTTCTCCCCGGCCTCCAGGGCGCGAATGGCGGCGGTGGCCGTGAGGCCGTCCATCACCGGCATCTGCATGTCCATCAGCACCATGTCGAAGCCGCCCTTTCGGAAGGCCTCCACGGCCTGCCGCCCGTCCTCGACCGCCACCAGTTCGGTCGGCATGTCGGCCAGCATGATCTCGACGACCTTGCGGTTCGCCGGATGATCGTCGGCCAGCAGGATCCGCGCAGGGAAGGCGCGCGCGTCGGTCTCGCCGGCGTCGCCCGGGCCGAAGGGCGCGGATGGCGACTGGACGCCCCCCACCCTGGTCAGAGGGATTTCGAACCAGAAGTCGGCGCCCTCGTCCGGCCGGCCGTCGCAATCCAGCACGCCGCCCATCAGCGCGACCAGGTCTCGCGAAATGGACAGGCCCAGGCCCGTGCCGCCGAACCGGCGGGTAATGGAGCCGTCGGCCTGCTGGAACCGATTGAAGATCCGCCCCTTCTGGCCCGCATCAAAGCCGCAGCCGGTGTCGCTCACCGTGAACCGGACCCGATCTTCATCCACCGCGACGGCGGCGACGACGACGGATCCCGTTTCGGTGAACTTCAAGGCGTTGGAGATCAGGTTCGACAGGACCTGGCGCACCCGGACCACGTCGCCCTCGACGGCGCCTTCGATGGTCGGCTCGACCTCAACCCGCAGGGCGACGCCCTTTTCATCGGCGCGCGGCCGGTAGAGGGCCGCCGCGCCGCGCACCGTGTCGCCCAGATCAAAGACCGACCGTTCCAGAACGATCTGGCCCGCCTCGATCTTGGACGTGTCCAGAATGTCGGACAGCAGCCGTTCCAGGGTCACGGCCGAGGACCGGATCACTTCGACCATCTCGCGTTCACGCGGCTCCAGCCCGGCGCGCGACAAGGCGTCGGCCATGGCCACGACCCCGTTCAGGGGCGTGCGGATCTCGTGGCTCATATTCGCCAGGAATTCCGACTTGGACCGGCTGGCTTCTTCCGCGCGGCGACGGGCGATGCGCAGATCCCGGGCCTGGCTTCCCATCCACAACAGGGCGGCCAAGGCCGACAGGATGAAGATTGCGGCGATGGTCAGGATCAAGCCCTGCAATCTTGTGTTCGAGCGCGCGGTCTCCAACTGGGCGCGACGTTCGGTCAGCTTGTGCTGCATGTCGCCGGTGACCTGACGGATCCCTCCACTGAAGACGCGGGCTTCGGCGACGCGCTCGGCGCTGTTGTAGGCGCGAAGCTTGACGTAGGCTTCCGCAGCCCGGCCCTCGGCGAACAGGATCTCGGCCTCGACATGCGCCACCTCCAGCCGCGCTTCCTCTCGGTAGCGGTCTACGGTGATGCGACGGCGGATTTGCGCAAGGTCGCGCCGCGCGGACTCGATCTGTCCGGTCTGGGCGCGGGCGATGGCGCGAGCCGGCAGCAATTGCGTCGCCAGGAAGGAGGCGTCCCCCAGGTTCTCGCCATAGGGCGCCAGACATCGCAGCACGTCCCGCGGCGCCTCTGCGGCCTGGGCCACCATGGCGCACAGGCGGGCGTCATAGACCCCCAGGCTGGGCAGGCCTGCGCGCAGCGTCAGCCGGTGATGAACCTGATACAGGCGTTTCGCCTGTTCGACATCGCCCAATTGGGTCGATAGCCGGGCCAGATTGTAGACGGCGTCGAAGTCCGGCCGGGGATAGTCCGGATTGGCCAAGTCGATCTCGAACCGCCCGAAGGCGGCGGTGGCCCCATCGATGTCGTTCAGCCTCATCAGGCCGATGCCGGTCATTTCCCACAGGCCCGCCTGCGCAATCCGCGCATAGACGTCGCCCTCGGGGATCAAGGCGTCGGCGTCGGTCAGCAGCTTCAGCCCTTCGCCGATCTGATCACGATCCATCAGGGCCAGCGCCCACAATCGGGTGGCGTGCGTGCGCGCGAACCAGTCGGGCTCCATCGACGCGAGCCGGCGCATCTCGTCGGCGGCGGCCGTCTCGCCCTCGTCGTACCGCAGGGCCAGGGCGTTCAGCCGGGCGATCTGGATGTAGCGGTGGGAGCCCTGGTGACGCGCGCCTTCCATGAGCCGGTCGTTCCAGATCCTGGCCGTGTCGAACTCGCCCTGGTTCAGAAATATCCAGGCGACATGATAGAGGCGTTGCAGACCTTCGCGGTCGTTACGGCGTATCGCCTCGCGGCCGAACGCCTCAAGCGCCCTGAAATCCGTCGTGCCGGCCCTCCGTTCGACAGCCTCTGCCAGTTGAAGGGGCGTCCGCGATTGCGCCGCAGGCTGAGCTGAGACGTCCTGTACGAAAAACGCCGACAGGACGAGGGCGAGGGCAAAGGCTGCGGCTTTTATAGGCATTCGGCTTCCGATCTGATCGGAAGCTGCCATGTTTTGGTTGAATAAGGTTTATCGACCCGGTGCGGGTTGCACCTCACCTGACCTTTGTCGGAACTGCGCGTTGACCACCCCCGGGCTTTCGGCTATAGGCCCGCCCTCTTGAGATTTCCGCGCCGTGGACGTGTGCTCCGCGGCGTTTTCCGTTCGAAGGTTTGAAATGGCTAACAACCCCGGCGCCCGCAAGGCGATCCGCAAGATCGAAGCGCGGACCGAAGTGAACAAGGCGCGCCGTTCGCGCGTCCGCACCTATCTGCGCAAGTTCCAAGAAGCTCTGGCCGGCGGCGACGCCACGGCCGCCAAGACCGCCTTCGTGGAAGCCCAGTCCGAGCTGATGCGCGCCGTCTCCAAGGGCGTCGTTCACAAGAACACCGGCTCGCGCAAGGTGTCGCGTCTGGCCGCCCAGCTGAAGAAGCTGTCGGCCGCCTAAATCCTTTAACGGATTTCCCGGACACGGAATGGCTGTCGCTGTTCCGTTACGGGATTTTGCAGACTTTTCAACGGCGAAGGGGCATCAGCTCCTTCGCCGTTTTGCGTTTGGCCGTTAACCCTCTCTACGCAGGAATACGGAGTTCGGGGCGCCTGGAAGGCGAATTCCTCAAGCAGGATTAGCGTTTGACGGAGTCAAACAATTTAACTGCGAATCGACCAACGAATCAGCGTTGACCCAACCGGCTCGCAGCGTAAGTTTTGGCCTCTAACGCACTTCCATCCCAACACGGATGAAGACGGCGCGGGACGATAGTTTCGCGTTGGCGGGAGATGTCTGTCCAGGAGCTCGGCCCCGCCCGAAAAGCATCGCTTTTCGGGGCAGGAGAAGTCGTCCCTGAACCGTCGCCCTGAAGTGCCGAAGGTCGGAATGGTTTTTTGAAGCGGGTGGCTGAACAATGGTTGGGGGTGCGACGGCGATGGCGGGCGGCGTGAACGGATCGAACATGACGGATCCGGATCGCATCTGGAATGAGGCCTCGGTGCGCCTGCGCGCCGAGATCGGCGACGGTCCCTTCTCGTCCTACATCGCCCCTTCCGCCGTTCGCGTGGATTCCTCCGGCCAGCTGATCCTGGTCACGCCCACCGCCTATGCCCGAGACTGGGTCCGCAAGAACGCCCTGCGTCGCATGAACGAGCTGTGGCTGGGCCTGGACGGCCTGAACCGCCGCCTGGACGTGCGCTGCCGCGCCGAGGTGGGCTCGGCCCCTCCGGCCTCGGCCGTGATCGCGGGCAATGTCCTGGACGCCACACCGCGTCTGGCGGCCTTCGCCAGCCCGACCGTGCCCCCCATCGCCGACGGCGCCCGCGCCGTGCGCGCCGCCGGCCTTCAGGACCGCCTGACCTTCGACAGCTTCGTGGAGGGCCAGGGCAACGCCTTCGCCCTGGCCATCGCCAAACAGGTGGCCAGCTGGGCCGACGGCCACTTCAACCCGGTCTTCTTCTGCGGCCCCTACGGCTACGGCAAGACCCACCTGCTGAACGCCATCGCCTGGGAGGCCCAGCGTCTGCGGCCCGAGGCCAAGGTGGTCTATCTGACCGCCGAACGCTTCCTGTCGACCTTCGTCAAGGCGATGCAGGACCGATCGACCGCCGCCTTCAAGGAAAGCCTGCGCTCGGCCGACATGCTGCTGCTGGACGACGTCCAGTTCGTCGGCGGCAAGACCTCGACCCAGGAAGAACTGCTGTCGACCCTGACCGCCCTGATCGAGGACGGCAAACGGATCGTCTTCTCGGCCGACCGCGCGCCCATGGCCCTGACCGAGGTCGAGCCGCGCCTGCGCAGCCACCTGGCCGCCGGCCTGACCTGCCCGGTCGAGGCGGGCGACCGCGAGCTGAAGATCGCCGTGGCCCAGAACCGTCTGAAGGCCCTGTCGGCCCTGGGCGTCGTCCAGGGCGAGGCCGCGCCCGAGGTGCTGGCCCAGCTGGTGGATCGCACGCCGGGCTCGATGCGCGAGCTTGAGGGCGCCGTGAACACCCTGGCCGCCGCCGCCGGTTCGCGCCTGGCGACCGTCTCGGTGGACGAGGCCTCGATCCTGCTGGGCGCCGCCCTGCGCGGCGGCCCCGAGCGCCGGATCACCGTGGACGAGATCCAGAAGACGGTGGCCGACCACTTCAACCTGAAACAGGCCGATCTGCTGAGCGAGCGCCGCACCCGTTCGGTGGCCCGCCCGCGCCAGATGGCCATGTATCTGTGCAAGCAGCACACGACCCGCTCCTATCCCGACATCGGCCGTCGCTTCGGCGGTCGCGATCACACCACCGTCCTGCACGGTGTGCGCAAGATCGAGGAGCTGATGGCCCAGGACGACCAGATCGCCCGCGACGTCGAGGCCCTGACCCGCAAGCTGCGGGGCTGAACAATCTCCCTCCCCCATGAAGGGGACGGGAGAAACAGAAATCTGTGAACGGCTTCCGTCGCCTTCCTTGCTCCTTGCGCCCAATCCGCTAGTGTCCAAGGCCCTCTATCGCGGCGCTCCAGCCTGAGTCGCCGCATCCGGGCGAGACGACATGCAACTGACCATCGAACGATCCGCGCTCCTGAAGGCCCTGGGCCATGTGCAGAGCGTCGTCGAACGCCGAAACACCATCCCGATCCTGTCCAACGTCCTGCTCAGCGCAGGCCGGGACCGGCTGGCCTTTGCAGCCACCGACCTGGACATGGAGATGGTGGACGAGGCCGAGGCGACGGTGAACGTCGAGGGCCAGATCACCGCCCCCGCCCACACCCTGTACGAAATCGTGCGCAAGCTGCCGGAAGGCGCCGAGGTGTCGCTGCTCTATTCGGGCGACGATCCCAGGCTGGTGGTCTCGGCCGGCCGGTCGCGCTTCAACCTGCCGGTCCTGCCGGCGGGCGACTTCCCCATCATGTCCACCGACAGCGCCGGCGCCTCCTACGTCATGCCCAAGGAAGACCTGGCGCGGCTGATCGACAAGACCCGGTTCGCCGTCTCGACCGAAGAGACCCGCTATTATCTGAACGGCCTGTATCTGCACACGGTGGCCGAGGCCGGCGTCGCCCTGCTGCGCGCCGTGGCCACCGACGGCCACCGCCTGGCCCTGGCCGAGACCCCGGCGCCCGAGGGCGCGGCCGGCGGCCCCGGCGTCATCGTGCCGCGCAAGACGGTGGATCAGGTCCGCCGCCTGCTGGACGACGCCGCCGGCCCGGTCGAGATCACCGTCTCGGCCCAGAAGATCCGCTTCCAGATAGGTGAGGCGTCCCTGACCTCCAAGGTCATCGACGGCGCCTTCCCCGACTATCTGCGCGTCATTCCCAAGGGCAATGACAAACAGGCCGACATCGACAACGCCCTGTTCGCCAAGGCCGTCGACCGGGTCGCCACCATCTCGGCGGAAAAGAGCCGGTCGGTGAAACTGGCCTTCGACAACGACCGGGTGAAGCTGACCGTCCGCAACATGGAAGCCGGCCAGGCCGAGGAAGAGGTCGAGATCGGCTATTCCGACGAACCGTTCGAGATCGGCTTCAACGCCCGTTACCTGCTGGACGTCGCCGGCCAGATCACCGGCGAAAACGCCGCCTTCCGCTTCGCCGACCCGGCTTCGCCGACGCTGGTGCTCGATCCGGGCGATCCGGGCGTGCAGTATGTGCTGATGCCGCTGCGGGTGTGATCGAGTGGCGAGGGGGGGGGGGGCGGGGCTTCGCGTCTACAAAAACCGCGCCCGCCACAGCCAGATGTCGATGCGGCAGGCGTCGTCGCTCAAGCCTGGGCCTTTCGGCGAGGGC